>CAMAWS010000195.1 GCA_945861845.1 Candidatus Sulfopaludibacter sp. SbA3
GCGGGTTAGCTCCGTGCCCGGATCAAAAACATTTTCTGGAACTTGGCACGGGGCTCAAGCCCCGTGCCCATAGGCTAGAAACTTCTTATGGCCGGTTGGCAGCTTTTTCCGCCGCCAGCTTCTTTTCCGCACTTGCCAGCAGGTCGGCGAAGTAGGCTTTGAAACCCGCGGGATCGACGAATGGATGAGGATTGCCGGCCTTGCGGGCCACCAATTTCTCGTGGCGCTGGAAGACCTGAGCCCCTCCCGGATGGTTTGTAATGTTTACCTGCAGATCCGGCATCACCATCAAGCGCTTGACGCTGGCAATGTATTGCTCGGTCGTTCGAGCGCCGTTTACCGTATTCAGGCCCGTTCCACCGAACATCAAAGTCTTGTACTTTTTTCCGCCATCGATTGCCTGAAACTCGAGCGATGTGACGCCTGGCGTGTGTCCGGGCGTGACATAAAACTTCATGGTCGTGTCTCCAACCGTCAGCGTATCCCCATCCTTGATGACGAGGTCGCGCTTCAACGCAGGGAAGACTCTCTGCTGGCCGCCCGAGCTCAGGTAACCGCCCTTGGCGTACATATCCCAATCGCCTTGAGCCATCCCGACTCGAGCCCCGCTCAGGACCTGGATTGCGGGCGCTCCGGCAGCGTGATCGCTATGCGCGTGCGTAACGATGATGTACTTGATGTCCTTGGGATTGAGCCCAACCTGCTGCAGGGACTTGATGATTTCGCCCGACGACTCTTCGTAAGTGGCGTCAATCAGGATAAGCCCGGCGCTGGTCTTCAGTGCGTATGAGCTCACGCCACGAAGTCCGACGTAGTACAAGTTGTCGAAAATCTTGAATGGCGGAATGGTCGTCAGGTCGTCCTGGGCTGCGGCGAACTCGCCCTGGGTGAGCAGCAGCGCCATGGACAGGAAAGCAATCGTGAGAATCCGTTTCATAGTCAGTCTCCTTACTCTTTTACCCTTGATGGCTGGGCCCTACGGCCGGTTGGCCGCTCGTTCGTCCGCCAACTTTTTTTCCGCCGCCGCCAGTCGCGGCTGCATTTCCCGGCGGAATGCTTCCGGTCCATCCACGAAAGGATTCGCATCACCCGGTTTGCGTGCCTTCAATTTCGCAGCCTTTTCGAACAGATTGATGCCCATCGTGTGATCACTGAGCGTGACCTGAACATCGGGCGCCGCCATAACTCGCTTAATCCTGTCGAGATGCTCCTGGGCGGCCTTGACACCCCTGAAGGCTGTGCCTAGTCCGGAGAACAGGATCGTCTTGTATCTCTTGTTCCCCTCGATGGCGGTAAATTCAATCGTCGTATCGCCGGGCGTATGACCGGGCAGCACATGGAATTTCAGCGTCGTATCGCCCAGCGTAAGAGTGTCCTGGTCCTTGATGACCAGATCGCGCGGGATGGGCGTGAACTTCCTCGGTATCCCCTGCGAATTCATGTAAGTGCCGCTCGCCTGGAATTCCCAGTCGCCTTCGGCCATGCCGATACGCAGCCCCCGGTTCAATTCCTTGAAGTGGTTGGCGGCTCCGGTGTGGTCTGTGTGGGCGTGGTTGATGATGAGATATTTCGCGTCACTGAAGTTCAGGCCAAATTGACGCATCGCGCCTGGAATGTGATCGGGCAATTGCACGTATCCCGAATCGATCAGGATCAAGCCCTGGCTTGTCTTGATAACCCACGCGCAGGCCGACTCAAAACCGACAAAGTACAGGTTGTCGAAGACCTGGAACGGCGCCGCCGGCTTGTCGTCTGCCTGCCGATCGGCCTCCGGCTGCTGAGCGACAGCAGGACTCGTTGCCATTAACAGGATCAGGAAACTGACGGACAGTATTGACAAGAACTTCTTCATCGAACACCCCCAAATTAATTCCACTTCTTGCCGGCCCCGGCTAGCGGCCAGTCGAATACCGCACACGCCAGATGCGCCCGCCGCCATCATCGCTGACAAGAAGAGATCCGTCGCGGGCGACAAGTACGCCGACCGGGCGTCCCCACGCCGTGTTCGTTTCTCCGCCGAGATTCCAGCCGCTCACGAAATCCTCGATGGGACCGGGCTTTCCATTCTGAAAAGGAACGAATGCGACTTTATATCCCGAGGGTTTCGACCGATTCCATGATCCATGCAGCGCAATGAACGCGCCGTTACGATAGCGTTCGGGAAACTGGGTCCCGGTATAGAACGCAATACCCAGCGCGGCCGAATGCGCCGGAATGAGGACATCGGGCACGATGGCGCGCTTCACAAGGTCCGGCATTTTTCCAACGTGTTCGGGATCAGGGTTGCTGCCGATATAGGAATACGGCCAGCCGTAAAATCCGCCGTCTTTAACGGAGGTTGCATAGTCTGGAACGAGATCGTCACCCAGCGTGTCACGCTCGTTGACCGCTGTCCACAGCGCGTTGGTGCCGGGCTGCCAGGCCAGGCCAACAGGATTGCGAATGCCCGATGCAAAAATACGCTGCTCCGTTCCATCGGGATTGTACTCGTGGATGGCTGCGCGCCGCGGATCCTCGCCGGCATTCTTGTTCGACTGCGAACCGACCGCCACATACATCTTCTTTCCATCAGCACTGAAAATCACATTGCGTGTCCAGTGGCCTGCGGTTGGCAATTCCAGAAGCTTTTCAGCCATGCCGGATGCCTTTGTTTCGCCAGCCTGATACTTGTAACGGACGACCTGGCCCTCTTCACCCACATAGAGGTACCCATTCTGAAACGCCATTCCAAACGGGCGCTTCATTCCCTGCGCATAGATGTTCCGCTGGTCGGGCAAGCCATCATTGTTCGTGTCGCGTAATACAAGGATGGATCCTGCGTTCGACTGCGCCACAAATATGTCGCCATTCGGAGCGTGTACCATCGTGCGTGGAGCCTGGAGATTGTCCGCAAAAATACTTACCGTGAATCCGGCGGGAAGCTTTAACTCCACGGCATCGGGCTTGGGTACTACCGTTGACCGATTCGTAAACGACGGGGTGGCAAAAGGCGCCGGGAGCCGCGGTCCTTGCGCGACGGCAACCGCGCAAAGGGATACTACCGCAACGAGTGCGATGAGAACGGGCCTGAAAGCTGCTTTCATGCATGTCTCCAGAAGGGATTATTGAGATGCGGGGGATATCGTAGCGCAACCGGCGGGAAATGAAAATTGAACAGTGGACACTGAATCATTGACCGATTGGACCCCCGGTCAATGTTCAGCGGTCAATTTTCGATTTTCATTTTGGAATACAGCGGACCCTTGTCCCCAAATCGACCGACATTCTCAATTCTTCTGCCCTGACGTCTGCGGGGAAATAGGCTCCTGAAATCCTGGCCCGGTGAAGGCTCGCTCCTTCAAGGTTGGCTTGAGAGAGGTCCACCCCGCGCAAATCGGCGCTGTGCAGGTAAGCCCCGCTCAGGTCCGCACTGCGAAGGTCGGCATGCCGCAGGTCGGCGTTACGGAGGTTCGCGTTCGTTAGATCGATACTCCTATTCTTCGCAGCTTGCTTGAACTCGTCGACGAAGCCGTCGCGGAGCAGCGTAACCGTATGGTCTTCCCTGAACCTGGACATGGTATTGCCTCCCTCTTCTCCTAATAGATCGTCAATCGGCCGCCAGGACTTTAGCGCGTATTTTTCAACGGTTTGTTTGAATGACGCGCCGAAGGCGCATCCGAATAGAGCCGCGGCGCGGCGAAAGACTCTAGCCCCACGCGCGAGCGTGGGGAAAACGGTCCCCCTTTGTTGCAAGCCCCGGAGGGGCGACAGATTCCAAAACTCTCTAGCGCCCTTATGGAACTGGAATGTGTCGCGACCCGAAACCCAGGTAGTGGGTCACTTTGAAATATTGCAATTAGCCGCGGAGCGGCGAAAGAACATAGCCACGGGCGTCAGCCCGTGGTCGACTGAACGATCGAACACTAGCACTGTAGGTGCGACATAACGCGATATTCCCATGTTGTGTCGCCCCGTTGGGGCTGGGCATAACGTGCTGTCTGAATCCACGGGCTTATGCCCGTGGCTAACACTGTCTCGCCGCTCCGCGGCTTTTGTGCTGCATACCAAGAAGGGATTGCGGTGCCCGAAAATTCAAAGTGACCCACTACCGAAACCCACGGCTGGCGCCGTGGGCTACAGTTTGCCGCCGCTTCGCGGCTCCATACGGATGCGCCTTCGGCGCGTCAGCCCTGCCGGAACACTCAAATATCTGGCGAAAGGAATCGACTCTGGCTAGAATGCCGTTTATTCGATGCGGTAAGCAGGAGGCTTATTAAGGATGCGTTGGCTGAAAGTGCTTCTCGTCGTCGCAGGCCTGTTCGCGGTGGCCCGGTACTTCCCCGTTGTTTACAACTCCACTCAGTTCAACGATTTTGTACAACAGGAAATAAAACGCACCACCGGCGCCCCACAATTGCGCCAACAGCTTCTTTCCAAGGCAGAGCTGTATTTTCTGCCGGTGAAGCCCGAGGACATCAAGATCAGCGAGAACGGATCGGTCGTGAGGGTGAACGTGGACTATCAGGTGCCCGTCGACCTGCTCGTCTACACGCACGTGTTGAGCTTCAGCGCGGCGGCGTCAGGCGCCGCGGTCCCGGCGCGATAGGCTTAGCCGCCGTCGCCGGGATCCTCGTCAGATCCCGCCCATGGTGTGGCATCTTCCGGGTTGTCCAGGTAGCCATGCGGCAAAGCCACCTTCTGAACGCCTGAGGTCTTGCCCCGCACAACCCGCATGGCAGACGGCGGAAATGGCTGCGTGCGGTCGACATCCGCGAATAGCTCGACCAACCCGGCAACCGTCTTGATCCGCATCAGATTGGATCGCAACTCCGACGACATTCGAAATCCCTTCGTGTACCACGACGCGTGCCGCCTGAACGACTTCATGGCCAGTTGCTCGCCGAACCAGTCGGCGAGGCGCTGGGCATGATCGAACATGATGTCGAGCACCTCGCTGAATGTTGGAGGATTGGCGGGCGCCCGCCCGTTAAAAACGTCGGCAAGGTCTCGAAACAGCCACGGCCTGCCAAGGCATCCGCGGCCGACAATAACGCCGTCACACCCGGTCTGCCGTATCATTCGCAACGCATCCTCGGCTTCCCATATGTCACCGTTGCCAAGAACCGGGATGCGAATCGCGCGCTTGAGTTCGGAAATTGCATCCCACTCCGCATGACCGTGGTAGAGCTGTGCCGCCGTGCGCGCGTGCAAGCCAACCGCAGCGCAGCCTTCGTCTTCGGCCACGCGTCCGGCGATGAGATACGTAAGGTGGTTCTCGTTGATTCCCAGACGGAACTTTATAGTCACCGGCACAGATTGCGCATGCTGCACGGCGGCACGGACGATGTTTCTAAAAAGGTTCAACTTGAGAGGAATGGCGGCGCCGCCGCCCTTTCGCGTCACTTTCGGCACGGGGCAACCGAAATTCATGTCGAGGTGATCGATGCGGCCCTCATCCACGAGTCGCTTTACCGCCTCGCCCACGTAGTACGGATCGGTTCCATACAACTGCAGGCTGCGCGGAGCTTCTCCGGGACCAAAATCGGCAAGCTTAAGCGTCTTGTCGCGCCCATCAACCAGAGGCCGCGCGTTGATCATTTCGCTGACGTAGAGCCCGGCCCCGAAACGCCTGCACACATCGCGGAAAGGGTAATTCGTCACGCCGGCCATCGGCGCCAAAACTACAGGAGGCCAGACTTCGATGCCGCCAATCCGTACCGGCGGGAATTCTCCAGGCTGCGCCAGCTTCACATCGCGGTTTATGGCGCTTCGATATATTTCATCCATGGGCTTCTTATGTTACAGCAACTTGATGGATCATCCCGGAGCTAAACCCATACACAGCGATGGTTCGCGCAAAGGATCGCCGCGTGCACATGAGGACACTGAAGAAACAGGAGAAGTAACCATGCGTAAATTCTTTGCAGTAGTTGTTGGCTTTTTGATGATTTCGAGTTTCAGTTTTGCGGCAGAAGGTCCTGGTTCAGGTAGATCCGATAAACCCAGGGACAGGCAAGAGGATCGCGACGATCATGAGGACGGCGGACCAGTCCGGGCCGGCTACGCGATCATTACGCCAATGGCCACCACTACCGCCGCTAACGCGCCGGCGCTCGTCGTATTTGCAACCTTCGGATTTCAAAAGGGCGACGAAACGACGCAGGCCGGTATCCTGCCGTCGGCACTTTCCAAGGATGCGATCATGTTCCTGAACACCCACGGAAAGCTTTCGCGCAATCTGGGAATAGGAATTACAAATCCAGGAACGGCGGCAGCAAACGTAACTTTCGCATTGTTTGACGACATGGGCCACAGTTCCGGCACACCGAAAACTGTCGCCGTCAAGGGAATGCAACAGACAGCGCAATTTGTGACCGGCATTTTCGGGGATCGCCCGGAGATACCTCGCAACCTGACAGGAACGCTGCGGATTACTTCCGACATGCCAGTAGGAATTGTTGGACTTCGCTTCAGGGGATCAAACTTCAGCTCGCTCCCAATCACGAACTTGTCCCCCTCGACTACGATTCCGCTCCGGGAAGGTGGAATCGGCGGATCCAACGCTGTCCT
>CAMAWS010000196.1 GCA_945861845.1 Candidatus Sulfopaludibacter sp. SbA3
TCGGTATAGCGCTTGGCGAGTTGCTTGCCCGTGCGCAGCAGGAAGGGCACGCCGTTCCAGCGCCAGTTGTGGATGCGCGCGCGGATGGCGACGTAGGTCTCCGTCCGTATATCCTTCCGCTATCAGCGTTCCCGTCGCAGCGTTTAATACCGAGTAAGTGAACTTGAGGTATCGGCGTTTTGCATGTTCCAGGCGGGTATGAATAACAACCTCCTGATCGTACCGGGCGGCTGTGATGTAACGGCAGTTTGCTTCTGCCACGGCGAGAAAGGTTTGCGTTTCCTTCTCCATGTCGGCATACGAGAACCCGGACTCGCGGCAGAAGTCCGCTCGTCCAATCTCCATCCAGATAAGGTAGTTCGAATAGTAGACGAATCCCATCTGGTCTGTTTCCGCGTAGCGGACTCGAAAGCGCGATTCTGTCGTTCTGGGCATCAGTTCGTTTTCAGCACGCGTGAGGGAAGCTCACGGTCCAGTTCTCCTGCAATGAAATGTGAAGCCAGGCGCAGCAGCTTCAGCGATACTCCGCTGGCAATGCCAAGTCGATCGAGAAGGTAAACGAGGTCTTCGGTCGCGAGATTGCCCGAGGCGCCGGGCGAATAGGGACAGCCGCCGAGGCCGCCGGCAGAGCTGTCGAAGATATTGAAGCCCAATTGCAGCGATTGGTAAACGTTGGCGACGGCCATTCCGTAGGTGTCGTGGAAGTGCATCGCAAGTTTTTCGACAGGGAACTGGCCGATGAGGTGTCCGCCGGTAATTTCCACATCCCTTGGAGTGGCGGCTCCGGTCGTATCGCCAATCGAGACTTCGTCCACGCCCAGGCCAAACAGCGAGCGAACCACTTCAGCAACTTTTTCCTTCCCAACTGCGCCCTCGTATGGACAGACGAAACACGTTGAAACGTAGCCCCTGACCGTTATTCCTTTCTTCAGCGCACGATCTACAACGGGCTTGAAGCCCTCGATCGACTCCTGAATTCCCATGTTGATGTTCTTGCGGTTGAATGTTTCGGACGCCGCCGTGAACACGGCGATGCGACGAATACCGCTTGAGATCGCGCGTTCCAGACCCTTCATGTTCGGGACCAGCGCGGAATACCGCACACCCGGCGCGGGATCGAGCCGGGCAATCAATTCCTGCGCGTCCGCCAATTGTGGCACCCACTTTGGATGGACGAATGAGGCGGCTTCGATGTCCGTCAAGCCCGCCGCCACAAGCAGCCGTATGAACTCGGCTTTCTTTTCAGTGGGAACGGCCTTCGCTTCGTTTTGAAGACCATCACGCGGTCCAACTTCGACAATGCGAACCCTGCCGGGCAACGGATTCATGCCGTCATTCTATAACCCTCGATGAGCTGTCGAAGATGGAAAGATCAAGGCCTTGTGCTCGTTCTCTGGCGCAAAGCGATTAAGGACATTCCAAAGCCTTCCAAAACCGCCTTGTGAGATGATCGGCGGGTGTGGCTTCTCGATCTTGGCGACTACTTGAGGAGGAACGCCGATGAACAGAATGGAACGAATGGCAGCTTTCCTGTCGGGACTCGTGTTTTCAGGCATTGTCATTGCGGCGCCGGCAGCCGGCCAGGCGCAGGAAACCCCTCCCGTCGCCTCTCCAAGAGTGACCGACTTCACACCCCGCAACATCCCACCGGAACGCCGCGTGGCCATGTCGCAGGAAACCGAACTGCTCCCTGGTGTTGATGCGGGCGTCGTGCCGCGGTTTCAGGTCGATCCGTTCTGGCCGAAGCCACTGCCTAACAACTGGATCATCGGCCAGGTTTCCGGTGTTCATGTGGACAAGCGCAACCATGTGTGGATTGTCCATCGCCCGGGTTCCCTGAGTGATCGCGAGGTTGGAGCCGCCTCGAACGTCCCGATCAGCAAGTGCTGTTTTCCAGCGCCTCCCGTGCTGGTGTTCGATCAGGAAGGGAATCTGGTTCGCGCCTGGGGTGGTCCTGGACAGGGATATGAATGGCCGGCATCCGAACACGGCGTCCATGTAGACGACAACGATTTCGTTTGGCTTGCCGGCAATGGCGCGAAAGACAGCCAGGTTCTGAAGTTCACGCTCGACGGCAAGTTCTTGATGCAGATCGGCAGGGCCGGCCAGAACAAGGGAAGTAACGATACTCAGAACCTGGGGAGCCCGGCCGATCTTGAAGTCGACGAGCAGGCTCGCGAAGTCTATGTCGCCGACGGATACGGCAACCGGCGAGTGATAGTCTTCGACACGGAAACCGGAGCCTACAAACGGCACTGGGGCGCGTATGGCAAGGTGCCCGGCGATGCTCCGATGCCGGCATACAATCCCGCGAATCCGCCTTCACAGCAGTTTGGAAGTCCGGTCCACTGCGTGCGCTTGTCAAACGAGGGCCTGATTTACGTCTGCGACCGTGCCAACGACCGTTACCAGGTTTTCCGGAAGGACGGAACGTTCGTGTCCGAAAGTTTCTTTGAGAAGGATACGCTGCTCAATGGCTCCGTCTCGGATCTCGTCTTCTCGATCGATGCCGGCCAGACCTACATCTACATGGTCGATGGCGTTAACAATGAACTGAGAATTATCAGGCGCGCCAATGCGGCAACTCTGGCGCGGCTGGGCCGCCCAGGACGTATGGCCGGGCAGTTCCACGTCGTGCACGATATTGCCATTGACCGCAGCGGGAATCTCTACACAACCGAAGTAAATACCGGCCAGCGTGTGCAGAAATTCAGACGCCTCAATCCTTGAGTACATCGCTCCACGCCAGAGGACACAACTTATCTCGTTTGCGGCTCGCGTTTCGGACAAATAGCTTGCGCATCGGATTAGGAGCGTTGCAACATGGCTTGCCATAGGAGGCATCCATGAAGCTTGCTGCCACAGTGATCGGCATAATTCTGCTGGCGTCGTTCGCCAGCGCCCAGACACCAGCCAACACCTCAGCTCCGGCATATACCCCGAAAACGCTGCCCGATGGTCAACCGGACATGCAGGGAATGTATCTTCGGAACGGAATTCGGGGCGGGGGAGTCGAGGCGGATGCGCCTTCCAGCCCGTTGGACCCGGGCGAGAAGAACTCTCTATCGGTTTCCAACCGCGGAGATGGGCTCGGTCCTTACCCGAGAATTTTCGGTGAGGGGAATGCGACATTGCGCGGCGCCGGCCCGCGACCGCAGCGGCGAACCGGAATTATCGATCCCGCGGACCGGAAGCTTCCGTGGCGGCCGGAAGAAGACGCGAAAAGGCGGCAGTTCTTACTGGACCAGAATCCGCCTAAGTCCCTGCGTCACGTCGAACTCAATGCGCGCTGCGTGCTGCCGGGCCTTTTTCAGGGCGAAGACGGAAACCCGTTTACGTTCATGCAGCGCCCGGGATCCGTGGTCATCTTCTACGACTACAATCACACAAGCCGTGTGATCGATCTGAACCGGCGCGAGCATCTCGGGAAGGCAATCCGCCTCTTCATGGGCGATTCCATCGGTCACTGGGAAGGCAACACCCTGGTCGTCGATACGACTAATTTCAACATGAGTTCCTATTCCTACCAGATCCCATACCTGACCGACGCTCTCCATACCATCGAACGCTTTACGATCTCCGATCGAGACACGATCGATTACACCGTAACGATCGACGACTCGAAACTGTTTACGAAACCCTGGACCGTGGCGGGATTTTTCTCGAGAGCCGCCGAAGGCTCGGAGTCCCTCGAATTCGCGTGCGCCGAGGGAACCCTGACGCTCGAGAACATGTTTGGGCAACCCCCAGCCCGTTGAAATGACCGACCCACCGCGAGCGAACGCTCTGGTTCGCTCGCGGCTGTCCAGCCAGGTAATCCCGACAAACTTGGTTTTATTCTTCGATCACAATCAGCAATTCGCCCATTTCGACGATCTGGCCCGGGCGGCAGTGAATCGCCGCGACGCGGCCGGCCATGGGAGCCAGGAGAGAGGTCTCCATCTTCATGGATTCCATGGTGGCGAGAATCTGCTTTTCGGCGACGGTATCTCCCACAGCAACCTCGATGCGGAGAATCCTGCCGGGCATCAGGGCCGTAATGCGGCAGTCCCCGCGGGCCAGTTCCGCCGCTTCAGAAGGACGTCCCTTGTTGGCTCGCTCCAGCCGGTAAGTCCGGCCGTCCAGCCACACGGTGTGCGAACCACGATCCTGCAGGACATAGAACTCGTGCGGCTTGCCGTCTACTGAAACCCAGCCGCCGTGCCGGTGCCTGGAAATGTAAGTGAAAGGAATGTTCTGTTCTCCAAAGCGGAATATTCCGCCTGCCGTGCTTTCCTCAATTCGAACGGCGACATCCTGGCCATCAATTTCCCAGTGGAGTTCGCGTCCGGTCATGTATTTCGCCACGCTCCGGATGTCCACACATTGGAGAACGAGGATGAAGCGCCATTCGTTGCCGGCGAAGCAGACAGGGAAGCGGCCAACAGCGCCTCAATTGGGAGCGTGCCCGCCGGAGAGTGAAGCAGTGCAGCGTTGCGGTCGATAAGATGTGTATCCAGATTGCCGGAGGCGAAGTCCCTGCTGGAAATGATACGGCCAAGAAACTCGATGTTTGTCCGAACGCCCAGCAGCACGAAGTCGTGAAGCGAGCGCTTCATGCGCTCGATCGCCGCGTCACGCGTTGGCGCCCAGACGATCAGTTTTGCCATCAGCGGGTCGTAGTCAATCGTGACACTGGATCCCTCTTCAACGCCGCAATCCAGACGAACGCCCGGTCCGGTTGGGGGCCTGAAAACCGCGATGGTGCCAGTATCGGGCCGGAAATTTTCTTCCGGGACTTCGGCGTAGATCCGGCATTCAATGGAATGACCTGTCTGACGAAGATCGGCCTGCTTGAATGAAATCGGATGGCCTTCTGCGATCCGGACCTGTTCACGGACCAAATCAATCCCGGTGGTCATTTCGGTAACCGGATGCTCGACTTGAAGGCGCGTATTCATTTCAAGGAAGTAGTGCCGTCCTTCGGCATCCAATATGAATTCCACCGTTCCTGCGCCCCGGTACGCCACTGCCTTCGCGGCTGCGACTGCCGTCGCTCCCATCGTGGCGCGAAGTTCCGGACTGACTGCCGGCGATGGCGTCTCTTCGATGATCTTCTGATGACGTCTCTGGATGGAGCACTCGCGCTCGAAAGCGTGCACCACGTTGCCGTGCGTGTCCCCAACGACCTGGAGTTCAATATGCCGGGGCTTCGTGACGTATTTCTCAATAAACACACGGGCATCATTGAATGCGTTTCCCGCCTCGCGCGCGGCCGCAGCCATTGCGTCTGCAAGTTCTGACGGCTTCTGGACAAGACGCATACCCTTGCCGCCACCACCGCCAACGGCTTTTACAAGGACGGGATATTCGGATGCCGGTGGATTCGACTCCCAGGCTGGTAGCACAGGAACGCCTGCGGCCTGCATCAGGCGACGGGCTTCGAGCTTGTCGCCCATACTCCGGATGGTTTCCGTTTGAGGGCCGATGAACGTGATCCCTGCCTTTTCGCAGGCCGACGAGAGGCTCGTGCTTTCGGAAAGGAAGCCATATCCCGGATGAACGGCGTTCGCGCCGCATTCGAGGGCAACGCGAACAATCTCGTTCGCATCCAGATAGCTCTCGATGCGATGGGCTTCATCCATCGATCGACGATGCAGTGCTTCGGAGTCAGGGTCTGTAAACAAGCCGGCGGCGGCGATCCCCATTTCGCGCAGCGTATGAGATATGCGGATGGCGATTTCGCCGCGGTTTGCGATGAGGATCTTGCGGATCATTGGGGTATCCACGGTGGTTTCTCGCGTTGCAGGAACGCTTTCATGCCCACTTGGCCCTCATCGCTGGCGCGCGCCCGGGCGATGGCGTCGACGGCAATTTCGAGCGACGCGTCGAGGTCTTTGCCCGTGGTTGCCAAAAGGAGTTCTTTGGCTGCGGCGACGGCCGATGGCGAAGAGGTCACAAGGTGGGCAATCTTTGTGTCGATCAAGGCATCCATCGCCGTTTCGTCCGGCACAACATGCTGCACAAGGCCGGATTGCAGGGCCACAGAGGCCGGGAACCGCTCGCCGGTGAGGAAGTATTCCCGTGCCCGGGAACCCATGCGCGCAATCACGAATGGCGAGATCACAGCCGGAATGAGTCCGAGCTTCACCTCTGTGAAACCGAACTGTGCGGATTCGACAGCCACAGCAATGTCGCATGCGGCAACAAGTCCGGCTCCACCGCCCAGGGCGGCGCCATGGACGCGAGCGATGACGGGTTTCGGGCACCTGGCGATCGCGAGAAACATCCGGGCCATTTTGCGGGCGTCTTCAAGGTTCTGGTCGCGAGTGTATTCGGCGACGCGTTTCATCCAGTTGAGGTCCGCGCCCGCACAAAATGACTTCCCGTTTCCCCGAAGAACGATGGCCCGCACATCCTTGTACGTGCCCAGCTCCCGGAACGCGTCTTTCAGGAATATGATCAGCTCGTCATCGAACGCATTATGGACGTCAGGACGATCGAGGATGACGCGCGCAACGGGTTTTTGGACTTCGACTCTCAGCATAACGTCTTGAGTCTACCAGTGGG
>CAMAWS010000197.1 GCA_945861845.1 Candidatus Sulfopaludibacter sp. SbA3
CTGAACTAACTGGGTACGGCCAAGAATAATCATAAGAACGTTATTGAACTCATGGGCCATTCCCCCAGCGAGCTGCGCAACACCTTCAAGTTTTTGAGCCTGTAGAAGCTGTTCCTGGAGTTGAATGCGTTCAGTGATATCCACCATGATTCCCCGAAGCAGAACCGGTTCGTCGTTCTTGACTACAACCGTGACCAGGTCACGCAACCAAACGATTCGTCCATCCGCCGCAATCATGCGGTATTCCATCTCATAATCTTTTTTATGGTGCATCGACGAGACGCAGTAGTTGACCACCCATTCCCGGTCGTCGGGATGGATATGTGCGCCCCAAAAGGCAGGATCATCCAGCCAGCGTTCAACGGGATAGCCCATTAGCCGCTCGACCATCTTGCTCACAAAACGAAATTCAAAAGTGCGAGCATCCGCCTCCCAGACAATCCCATCAACCGAGTTCACCATCGCTTCATGGTGTTCTTGCACTTCACGAAGGGCTATTTCCGCCATCTTTCGATCTGTGATATTCCGGGCCACGGCCTGAACGCCATCAAACTTGCCGTCCTTGATAATGAGCTGCACGTTTTGAGCAAGCCATAACGGACGGTCATCTTTTGTGGCTAACCGAAATTCATAATAAGTGACCGGAATACGCTGGTTCACCTGCTGAAAATAGAACTGTTGGGCAGCTTCTCGCTGTTCAGGATGAATCACTTCGAGATAGTGCCGCTGAATGATGGACTCAAATGGAAGTTCCAGAGTCCTGATTGCGGCCGGGTTGAAGAAAGTGAAGTGTCCGGTTGCGTCTGCGCGGTAGATGATGTCACTGGCTTGCTCTACAAGGGTCCGGTAGCGTTCCTCCGACAACCGGAGTTCCTCCTCGGCTCGCTTGCGCAACGTGATGTCTGTCGCGGTGGCCATCAGCGCAACGGGTTTCCCATGGTCATCCAGCACACAGGATATCGACAGAAAGACTGGAAATTCAGAACCGTCCTTCCTTCTGTTCAGTAGTTCCCCCTGCCAGCCTCCTCGCAAGGTGGCAGGCAGAATCTCTCCTACGACATCGGACGGATTGGACGCCGACCACACCATGGCGAAGTCTTTGCCAACCAGTTCCTTTTGCGTGTAACCAAAGGTCCGCAAGAATGCAGGATTTACATAGATAATGCGGCTGTTCAGGTCCGTAACACAGACGCTTTCACTGATGCTCCGGAGTCCATGGGACAGCACATACTCTTCCTGGAGACTGGATTTATTGGCGCCCGCCGCAGTCCGCAGTGACTTCACCTTCTTTGTGCTTTTCTTTAAGGCATCTTTCCGAACACGTTTCCGGGGCTGTTCGGGCTCTTGCTGCTTGCCAGGTTTCATCGGTGTTGTTTCGAACTCCTTAACTACAGCGACCGGAGATTATTCTGCCAAATTTGTCCGGTCCGGACATCAGGATACCTTGGCTCCGCGCCTTAGAAGGGGGCTGAGGATGCGCAGAGGTGACAGGAAGAAAGCCTATTACGAATGGAGATCCGAATCCGCTCAATTCGCGGTCAACGTCGACAGTTCAATCCGCAAATTCATCTAGTCGCCGGAAGCCTCAGCCAGCCGGCTCCCGCGCTCGGTCTTCAGCTTGAACAGGGCTGTTATCGCAAGGTACAGCGCCAGCAGGATCAACGCAGTCGATGCCACTCCATTAAAGAACTGCACGTCGATTCCGTCCGCCGTCTGGAAATTGCCGATGGCAATCTTGCTCAGCGCCCACAGAGTCATCACGAGCACGAAGATCATCGGAAATAATGTAAATCCGAAACGCTGACGAGTCTGGTAGAGCCATACAGTAATGGAGAGCAAAGTCAGTGCAGCAAGAAGCTGGTTCGACGCGCCAAACAAAGTCCAGAAATTGATGTAGGATCCGGGCCCCGCGGTCGCAATAACAAAGGCAGGCAATGCCACTGTCAAAGCCGTTCCTCCAATCATTCCCAGTTTGCCGGTCCAACCGAACCACTCGGAAACAATGTAGCGGCCCAGGCGCGTCGCAACGTCCAGCGTGTCAAACACGAATGTCGAAAACGCCATGGCGCCAAAAGTGATGGCGAAAGCCAGGTTCTCCTTGCCGATGATCAGTGTCATGAACTGGCCGATGCCGTTTCCGTAAATGGTTCCCGGGCTGAGCCCTTTCGCCTCGTCCGAAGTCAGGATCATGATTGTTACCAGCGCAATCACCGCCACAAAACCCTCAGCAAGCATCGCGCCGTAGCCAACGGGCTGGCAATGCGATTCGCGATCGATCTGCTTGGAGGTCGTGCCACTGCAGACCAGGCCGTGAAATCCCGAACACGCTCCGCAGGCAATCGTCACGAACAGGAAAGGAAACACCGTGCCGGTCATCCCGCCGACGTTCCACCCCTTGAATGCATCCTGCTTGATTTCGTAGCCCCCAAAAAGCACACCGATGACACCCAGCGTCAGGGCAAGGTAGAGAATGAATCCGCCCAGGTATCCCCGCGGTTGAAGCAACGCCCAGACCGGAACCATTGACGCCACGAAACAGTACACAAGGATCAACAGACCCCAGCTCCGCGCGTCCATCAGGAACATTGTGGAAACCTCGGTTCCAAACCAGCAGGTGGCCAACGACGCCGGAACGAATATCACGGTCATGAGCCACAACGGTGGATTCAAGAATCGCTGCACCAAACCCATCAGAACAGCCAGGGTCAGATATAAGATGCTTGCCGCAGCGACCGCTCCGCCTGGATTGAACTGGACCTCCACACCCTGAAGTTCTTCGGTTGCGCTTACAAAACTGGCGGCTGTGATCTGAGTGAACGCGATAATCACGTATACCAGCGCGATCCAGATGAACGTAAGCATCGCCTTGCCGGCTCTCCCGCCCATGTGTTCTCGCGTAATCTCCGCAATCGATCTCGCCTGGTGGCGAACTGAAGCGGTAAGGGTAGAGAAGTCATGAACGGCCCCGATGAGGATAACTCCGAAGCCAATCCACAGGAGGCACGGAACCCAGCCGAAACTCTGGCACGCCAGAATTGGACCGGCAATCGGCCCGGCAGCCGCTATTGCCGAGAAGTGCTGGCCGAACAAGTAGAACGGCTTCGTAGGCACGTAATCATTGCCGTCCTCGAGCGCGTGAGCGGGAGTCACACGAGAGTCGTCAATGCTGAACTGGCGGGCAATCCAGTTTCCGTAAAGCCGGTAGCCGAAAACAAGAATAACTACAAAGGACAACGCCAGCACGGTCAGGGTCATTGGTTAGAGGCCTCCTAGGGTGTTCCTAGGTATCACAATGGGTGACTACAGGCCAACCATTTTTGAATACAGGGAACGGGCAACCCCTGCTTCTTCAGTACCTTTTATGATGGCGCGGCCATCCTTGAACAGAGTCAGCTCGTACGGCGGCGCGGAACACCTCAGCAGGAACTCGTTGAACTGGACAGCGCCAAATACTCCAATCGACTGTGAAAGCCGGGCGAAGTCAATCTCGCCCTTTACTCCTGGAATCAATTGCACAGCGTTACGGCCGCAAAGCGTGATCGTGCGCAAAGGATTCCCGTTCAAGTATTCGTACTTCCCTTCCGAACACACCGGACACGTCGACATCGATTCCGTACCGACGTTGATCCGATGGAACCGCTGCTTCCAGATGTCGTAGGTCGTAAGCCGTATTTCGCCGGCCTTAAGGTTTCCCGTAAGGAATTTCAACGCCTCAACAACCTGCATGGAGGCAATCGTGTGAGTGATTGGGGCGATCACGCCTGCGCTCTCGCACGTTTGCGAAGTCCCCGGCGCGGGAAGTCCCCCAAGAAGACATCTCAGGCACGGCGACGCGCCGGGAATCACAGGCATGACCAAACCGTAACTGCCGACCGCCGCGGAATAGATCCAGGGTTTACCACGCCTGGCGCAGGCATCATTCACCACAAAGCGTGTTTCGAAGTTGTCGAGAGCATCCAGGACGAGGTCTACATCCTCGATATAGTCCTCGACATTGGTGGGATTCACATCATCAACGACAGCCTGTATCTCCACCGAGGAATTGATGCGCCGAAGCTTCGATTCCGCTGCCACGGCCTTCGGGAGAGCCGCCCGGACATCATCCTCGTCGAACAAGGACTGGCGCTGAAGGTTCGAAAGCTCAACGAAATCGCGATCCACCAGCCGCACGTAGCCGATTCCGGCGCGGACGATCTGGTCTGCCGTGACGGTTCCGAGGGCCCCGAGTCCGATGACCACCACGCGCGCCGAACGAAGCTTCTCCTGGCCCGCGGCGCCTATGCCTGCAAACCGAACTTGGCGCGAGTAACGATCCTCACTGCCCAATCGCTTCCAGCTCCCGCTTTATTGTCTTGTGAATCGCGCTAACCAGGGGCTGCGTATCTATCGACATCGCCTGCGCAATAACCGCGTTGAATTCCCTCGCGTGCGCCGGCAAGACGAAGAACGGCGTCAGGCCCGCGTTCCTGAGGAAGACATTCGCAAACACGATTGCGGTGGTCAGGTTTCCAAATTCGAACGGCCAGATGTCGGCGACTCGCAGCAGAACCAGCGCAGACTTTTCGATGGGGTGAATTTCAGCAAAACTCTCGGCATCCAGCCACCGGAATAAGTTATCCAGGGAGCGGTTTACAAATTCGGAAGGAGGACAATCGTGACCGCGATATAACGGCGCCGGAGAACTGGCTCTCAGCTTGCCTGCTCCAGCCTGACCGCTGAAGATAATGGAATGAATTTCGAGCAGGGAATCCTTGGAAGGTTGGACGACCCTCGACCGGGCACGCGCAATGCCTGACGCTCCTTCCATTTGCTCTATGAAGCCGTCGGATTTGATCCATATGGGCTCAGGATCGATCGACTTCAATTTCTCCAGGTCGGCAAACTGAAGCCGGCTTCGCAGGACCGAATCGGAATAAATTGGCAAATTTTCGGGCATTCTTGAGCCTACCTGCGGGCGCGGAACTAATTTCTTTCCTTTACGGCCTGCCGCGTTTCCTTGTCTATCGTCTTCTGCCGCGAAACCTCGCGCTTGTCGTACGTCTTCCGTCCCTTTGCAAGGGCCAGCTCGCACTTCAATCGGCCATCCTTCAAATAAACGCGCAGCGGCACGAGCGTCAAACCGCGCTCCGTCGTGCGGCCGATCAGCTTGTTGATCTCGGAGCGATTGAGCAGGAGTTTCCGCGTTCGCAGTGGATCATGATTGGCGTAGTTTCCGTGGGAATAAGGATTGATATGGGCATTCAACAGCCACACTTCCCCGGATTTGACCATCCCATAGGCGTCCTTCAAATTGACGCGGCCTTCACGCGCAGACTTTATTTCCGTGCCTGTGAGGACGATACCGGCCTCGAACTTCGCGAGGATCTCGTAGTTGTGAAATGCCTGCCGATTTACCGCGACATCCTTCACCTTGATGGCTGCGTCCTTCCGGCCTTGCATTCGCGTTCGCTCGTCTTTCTTGATGGCCGCGGCCTGCCGGGCTTGCACTCGCAGCCGCTCGTTGCTAACGGCGCTCACGGCCTTCGCTGTTGCTGCGGTGTCAAGTTCGGCCCCATGTTCATGATCGGCGGAGAAGTATTTCCAAAAAGATTCGGGTTCTGGGCCGGCGCGCCAGGACTGCCGGGAGAGACACTCGATCCGAAAGGCTGCTGGCCACCGAATGGATTCTGCTGCTGACCGGGTTGTCCCGGCGAGCTCGGCACGCCGGGCTGATTCGCCCGGGGATTAGGAATCGGTCCGAACGGAGTCTGTATCATCGCGGGCTGGCCCTGCTGCCCGTTAAACTGTCCATTGGGCACTGCCCCTGGAAACTGCTGGCCGGGCATCCCGATGCCTGGCTGCGGCATTCCAGGCATGGCAACTCCCGGCATTGGGGCCGGTTGTGGCGGAATGAACGGTTGCGATTCCTCGACGAAAGGCTGTTCCGGAGGGGGCTGGAACGCCGGAGCGGACGGGAATGGAGAGGGCGGAGATCCCGGCAGATCGCGTCGAGCCTGCGACAGGGCCGTAACAATGATCCCGTGGCCCTGAATGACCACGTAGTCGATGGACTGCCCCTCAAAGACCTTTCTAACAGCGTCGTCCACGCTTAAACCGGAGAACCGGACACTGATGCTCCGGCCGGCCAGCTCCGGTGGCACCCTGGATGTCATTCCGGTGGCCTTGTCCATCAATCCGAGCAGACGGCCCAGGCCGACAGCTTCCGCCTGAACCGACAACTTCCCATCAATCATCTGGATCCGAGGACCCGTATCCGCCGCACTTAGAGCCCCGGCCGTGAATCCCAACAGGACGATGACGCCCAGAATCCGTCTCATACACACCTGTCCTTACTGTTCGTACCTTTGTAGACAGCCCAGATTATACCCCGGTTCAAATTACTTGGCCCCGCGGACCGATACCCGGTGGCGGTTGCGTCAAACAAAAGCTGCTGAAGTGACTCTCTGTTACGACTGAAACCGAATCCGGACATCATCTCGGGCATGAAGTCGTGCAACGGCTGCAAATCCATCGACAACGATCAGCGTCGGCAGGTCCGGCGTTGGT
>CAMAWS010000198.1 GCA_945861845.1 Candidatus Sulfopaludibacter sp. SbA3
CCAGGCGGGCAGAACCGTCCGTCATGTCGTCGATGGCAAGTTGGCAAACCTGGGCGCGTACAACCGTGTCATCACCGGGATATGGACTGCGGGGGCGCAGAAGGGCGAATTCAAGGTAACCCTGAACTAGGTTCCATCTAAACGGAACCGAAGTTGCTCCAACCGTATACGCTATGTCTCACCGGCTAATAACAGTCTTCCTGATCGCCATGTGGCTATTGACGCCGGATTTTCTGTGCCTGCTTCCCGGCGGCGAAATGCTCACAATGGACGAACACGAGTGCTGCCAGCTCATGGCCGGTCAGTGTGACAGCGTGCCCATGCCCAATCTCCACAAGTGCTGCCAGAGTGTCACACGATCTGACGTTGTTTTCAGTGCCAGTGCGACAGACTACCCCCCGCCGAGCGTCGCGCATGTTTTATTGCCCTTTGCCGGGCCTGACCCGTCGCCCGCAGTCGCCTTCCCGAACAATAGGCTTCCAGTAGACACAACTCTCCTATATCCACCTTTCCGCGAGGCCATTGACATCCTGAGGATCTGATCCGCCCTCCAGATTTCTTGCCGCTTCTTGCAAGCTGGAAGGGAGGACTCCATGTATTCGCTCGTTCTATTGGCCTTGCTCGCATCGTCTCAGGCCGCGATGACCCTGGAACAGATCCAGGCCGAAGCGCTGCTAAACAATCGTGAAATCCAGAGTCTCGAACAACAAGTGCATGTTGCGGAAGCGCGAGTTGGTTCAGCCGCGGGCACTGATGATGCTGAATTCATGTACCGGGGATGGGGGGCGCCGCTCTTCGAACCGTGGAACGTCAACCAGACACAGCACATGTTCATGTTCAACCAGAAGATTCCATCTCGAAGCAAGCGTGCGCTTCGGTACCTGATCGCCGCCGACGATACTGAGGTTCAGTCGCTGGCAGTGGAGTCCATGAAGCGTGAAATTGCCGGAGGGGTTCGCAGCGCGTTTTACCGGCTGTTGAGAAGCTATGACCAACTGCGGTTGCATCATGAGCAGGTCGCCCTGGCCGCCCAGGCCATTGGAGCTGCGAGGGTAAAGTACACCGTTGGGAAAGTGCCGCAGCAGGACGTCCTCAAGGCGCAGATCGCCTATTCGCGCCTGGTTGAACATGAGCTGATGTTTGAACGCGAAGCGGAGATGGCGCGATCCGAATTGAACGCGTTGATGGGGCGTCCGCCGGATCAGGCGCTCGAGGTTGCCGGCGACTACCCGGTTTTGCAGCCACTGCCTTCGCAGTATGAGTTGCAGCAGCTTGCAATCGAAAACAGGCCGGAACTTCAGGCGCTGTCGGTAATGAAGCGGCAGGGCGGCCGAAAGGTACAACTTGCCGAGAAGGCCTACAGCCCGGAATACTCGGTTTCCGCCGGCTATATGGTCATGCCGGGAGGATCAATGAACCGGAACGCCTGGATGGGAGAGCTGTCGATTTCTCTTCCGTGGCTGAATCGCGGCACTCACGACGCCGAGATTCGCCAGGCGCAGGCCGAGACAGCTTCCATCGACTCCGAGTACCGGAGGCAGCTCGCGGCGATTACGCGCCAGATTCGCGATGCTGTCATTGAAGTGGAGACGGCCAGGAAAACGGCGGAACTTTACCGCGATACACTGGGTCCGCAGGCGCTCAGCACATTAAGGGCAACAGTCGCCGCCTACCAGACCGACCAGACGGACTTTCTGAACCTCCTCGACAGCCAGGGCATGGCAATCGACTTCCAGCACAAATTGTTTGAAGCGCTTGAAAAGTACGAAAGAAGTCTTGCTGACCTGGAGCGGGCAACCGGCCGCCCCATTTCGCCCGAACGAGCCATTGCGTCCAGGAGGCCATTATGATGCGCCGCGAGATAAGGATGTTGGTGGCAGGAATAATGATTGGACTTGCAGCCGCTTCGGCCGCATTCCTTTTCTGGAACCGCGGACCTGCGGGTTCGGCAGCCGAAGCCGTCGCGCCACGGCCCATAGCGGACGAGCCCCGGCAAGCCACTGAAGTCGAACAGGCAGAAGAACTGGCCGTACAACTTACCGCCGATGAACAACGGCAGATCGGGCTGCAGACCGCCGAAGTCCGGCCCCAGAGGATTACAGAACAAATAACGGCGGCAGGCCGCGTGGAAGAACCGGAAACGGCAATCCGCACCATCAGCGCGCGCGTCGGCGGTCGTATCGATCGGCTGTTCGTGAATTTCACGGGACAGCCGGTACAAATCGGCCAGCCGGTCGCGGAAATATACAGTCCGGAAATTTTCACGGCGGCGGAAGAGTACAAGTTGGCGCTCGAAAACCGCCAGCACCTGGCAGTGAGCCAGCAGGCAGCGGCAATCACACAGGCCGATGCACTTGTGGAGGCGAGCCGCCGCCGTCTGGAACTCTGGGGCCTGAATCCTGGCCAGATCGACGAGCTTGTGACGGCGCCCGAGACGCCAATCCACATCACGATCGCCTCGTCGGCTACAGGAATCATTCGCACGCGCAATATCACCGAAGGCCAGTACGTGGATGCCGGCGCTGCGCTTTTCGACGTCATCGACCTCGCTGCAGTGTGGGTTGAAGCCGACGTTTTCCAGTCCGATATCGGACGCATTCGGCCAGGATTGAGGGCTCAGGTAATGACCGACGCCTTGCCGGGGACGACGTTGCGGGGGATCGTCAGCTTCATCAAGCCTCAATCGAACCCGGAAAGCCGCACGACTCCCGTTCGGATTCAGATCGACAATGCGGCGATGAAACTGCGGCCCGGCATGTTCGTAACAACGGTGTTCGACATCCCGCTTGGCGCAAACGTATTAACAGTTCCGCGAAGCGCCGTTACGGATACCGGAACGGGGAAGATCGTCTACCTCGCACTGCCGGACGGCGTCTTCGAGCGCCGCTCAGTAGAGACCGGCACGCCAGGCAAGGACTATTATCCGGTCGTCAGCGGCCTGTCCGAAGGCGATCGCGTGGTTACCAATGGAGCATTCCTCATTGATTCGCAGACACGTTTGACGGGCGGTATGACTGGCCTTTTTGGTGGTTCCACTTCCTTCGACTCGCATCGAATCACCTTCCGGATCGATCCGGATCCACCAATGGGCGCCAGGGAGAACACCGTTCACATCGGTCTCCTGGACCCGGCGGGAAATGCCGTCAGTGACGCCCAGGTCCGGATGACTGTCGTCATGCCGGCGATGCCTGCGATGGGAATGCCGGAAATGCGCGGCAGCGCCGACCTCCCCTGGAGCGGGTCCGAATATGCCGGTCCCATAACAATCGCCACAGCGGGCTCATGGAATGTCGTCGTGGAAGCACGGCGTGGAACTCAGCTATTGGCCACGTACCGTACGCGCTTTGACGCGAGGTGACACATGATTAATCGCCTTATTGAAATCGCGCTCCGAAATCGATTTCTCGTGCTTGTAGCCTATGCGCTGCTTGCCGCGTGGGGCTATTGGGCATTGCTCGCCACGCCAATTGATGCCATTCCTGACCTCAGCGAAAACCAGGTCATCGTCTTCACCGACTGGCCCGGTCGAAGCCCACAGGAAATTGAGGACCAGATCACGTATCCGCTCACCGTGAACCTGCAGGGATTGCCTGGCGTCCGGACCGTCCGGTCGTCATCCGCCTTTGGCTTTTCGATGGTGAACATCATTTTCCAGGATGCCGTTGACGTCTATTTCGCGCGAACGCGCGTTCTCGAAAGGCTGAATCTTGCCTCCAGCTTTCTTCCAATGGGCGTTGTCCCCACCCTTGGGCCTGACGCGACAGGCGTCGGGCAGGTCTTCTGGTACACCGTCGAGGGGCCCTTCGATCCCGGGACGTTGAGATCCCTTCAGGACTGGTTCATACGCTACCAGTTGAATTCGGTTCCCGGTGTCGCGGAAATCGGCAGCATCGGTGGGTTTGTCCGTCAGTACCAGATTGATGTCGATCCCGCAAAGCTTCGTGCCTACAGGATTCCGATCCGGACGGTCTTTGAAGCCGTCGAGCGCAGCAACAGCAATGTTGGCGCAAAGGTCATCGAATCGAACGACAGGGAATTCGTCGTGCGCGGCATCGGCCTGATCGAATCGGTTGAGGATATCGAAAACGTTGTGTTGGAAAACGTCAACGGAACCCCCATCTTCGTGCGGAACGTCGCTACCGTCCAGCTCGGCCCGGAATTTCGACGCGGAGTCCTCAACAAGGAAGGCAAGGACGCTGTCGGCGGCGTCGTCGTGATCCGGTACGGGGCAAACGCCCGGCAGGTGATCCAGGACGTGAAGGCGAAAATCGTGTCCCTGGAAGCCGGGCTGCCGAATGGTGTGAAGATCGTTCCGTTCTACGATCGCAGCCAGCTCATCGATCACGCTGTGGATACGTTGAGAGACTCCCTGCTTGAGGAAGTCCTGCTGGTCACGTTGGCGCACGTCGTGTTCCTGTGGCACTTCCGCAGCATTCTCATCGTGACATTCCCGTTGCCCCTGGCAGTGCTCGGGGCGTTCCTGTTGATGCGCTACTTCGGAATTTCCTCAAACATCATGTCGCTTGGCGGTATCGCGATCGCTATCGGGGTCCTGGTGGACGCTGGCATCGTCATGACTGAGAACGTGCTCCGGCATGCCGAGCAGTACTCGGACAAGCATGGGGACTACCGCAGCCATATCCAGGAGATCACGTTGCAGGCGGCCCAACTGGTCGGACGGCCCATCGTCTTTTCCATGACGATCATCATCCTTGCGTTCATCCCTGTATTCGCTCTCACCGGAATGGAAGGCAAGCTCTTCCATCCGTTGGCCTTCACAAAGACATTCGCGATGGTGGGTTCCACGCTGATCGCGGTCACTCTTGTGCCGGTACTCTGCACATTCCTCATTCGCGGCCGTCTGCATCGCGAGCAGGACAATCCGATCATGCGGGGCCTGTGTGCCTTGTATCGGCCGGCGCTGGGTTTCGCATTGCGGCATCGCGCCGTAACGCTGCTGGTTGCCGGCGGGTTGTTTGTTTCCGCTGTCTACCTGGGCACAACCATCGGTTCCGAGTTCATGCCGCCCCTTGACGAGGAAACCGCGATGTGGATGCCGATCACCGATCCGAGCATTTCGCTCACGAAAGCGACCGAGCTTCTAGCGGAGCAGGACCGGATCATTCGCGAGGACCCGGCGGTGGAAATGGTTGTCGGAAAGATCGGAAGGGCGGAGACGTCCACGGATCCGGCGCCGATCAACATGACCGAGACCATTATTGTGTTCAAGCCGAAGCAGGAGTGGCCGGAAGGGACCACGAAGGACGAGATCCTGCGCCGCCTGGATGAGAAGCTTCGTATGCCCGGAGTCACCAATATATGGACGCAGCCGATCCGGAACCGCATCGATATGCTTTCAACCGGCATTCGCACCCAGGTTGGCGTAAAGGTGTTCGGGAAGGATTTGAGAGTGATAGAACAAAAGTCCGCCGAGATCGAGCGGGCCTTGCAGGAAGTCCCGGGAGCGGCCGACCTCTATGCAGAACGAATCACGGGCGCTCCATACCTGGAAATCAAAATCGATCGCGTGGCCGCCGCGCGCGTGGGGGCCACGGTTGGAGACATTCAGGATGTTATCGAAACCGCGATTGGCGGCAAGAACGTGACATTCATTATTGACGGGCGCGAGCGATACCCGGTGCGGGTGCGCTATGCGCGGGACTTCCGTGAAGATATCGAATCGTTGCGCAGCGTGCTTGTTTCAGGACAAGGCGGAACCCAGGTTCCACTTGGCGACGTAGCCCGCATGCGCGTCGTAACGGGCCCGTCAATGATCTCCAGCGAAAATGCCCTTCTCAGGGGCACCGTCCTCATGAATGTTCGCGGCCGCGACGTGGGAGGCTTCGTTGATGACGCCAAGCGCGTCGTTGAACAGCAGGTCGAAATGCCTGCGGGTTACTACATCGAGTGGAGCGGTCAGTACGAGAACCAGGTAAGGGCGAAAGAACGCCTGCAGATCGTCATCCCTCTCGTGCTGTTGATCATCTTTGTGCTCCTGTACGTGACTTACGGTTCGGCAAAGGAAGCCTTGCACGTTCTGCTCGCAGTGCCATTTGCGCTCAGCGGCGGCGTGTTCCTTCTCAAGTTTCTCGGTTACAACTTTTCCGTCGCCGTCTGGGTTGGTTTCATCGCGTTGTTCGGCACGGCAGTGCAGACTGGCATTATCATGGTGATCTATCTCGAGGAAGCAGTGCGCCGCAAGATCGCCGAGACCGGCCCTCTCACGAAAAGCACGTTGCGCGAGGCGGTCATCGAGGGAGCTTTACTGCGGCTGCGGCCGAAGGTCATGACGGTGGCAACAGTCGTGGCCGGCTTGCTTCCCATCATGTGGTCCGTGAGAACGGGTGCGGAAATCATGAAGCCCCTGGCCACTCCTGTGCTTGGCGGGATGGTCAGCTCCCTGCTTCACGTGCTGATTGTTACGCCGGTGATCTTTACCTGGATCCGAGAGCGCGAACTGAAACGCGATTAAAAAGGGGTCCGGCCGGTCATTTCCTAATTTCTTGTAGTTCATAAAATAGGAAATGACCG
>CAMAWS010000199.1 GCA_945861845.1 Candidatus Sulfopaludibacter sp. SbA3
CTTCAGGCGGGCAAACCGGTTTTCGGCATCTACGCTCCGAGCGCCCGAAATCTGCCCAACGCTCCGGCTCCCGCTCCTCGTGGCGGTGGCGCCCGTGGCAACGCCCCACTCACGGCGGCTCCCACCCAGGAAGATCCGTGTGGCGATGCCACGAAGATGGCGAAGAATCCCCCTGCCGTCCCGACGATGAGTGCGGCGGAAATTAAGCAGCAGACGGAAATTGCGAAGCTCACGCTTGCTCATCCGATGGACTATTTGTTCAGCGGCGACTTTGAAGACACCGATGTGAAGGTCCCCCTTCAGCGCTGGACGGAGTACCTGAAAGGTATGCAGGCGGTTGGCGGGGCGAATCGTTTGAAGTACCCGCTCATGCTCAAGGCCAACAAGGCCGGTTGCGACCTGTCGGCCGTGGTGGTGAACGTCAGTACGGAACTCAACATGGGCGCCGTCGGCATCATGTTTCCCCACACCGCGAGCGCTAAGGAATTGACGGCTGCACTGGCCGCGATGCGGTTCAAGTCGAAGGGCGGCACGCGTCCCGACAATGTGGGAATGGCTCCGGCATATTGGGGCCTCTCGGAAAAGGATTACAAGGACAAGGCCGACCTTTCCGCCCTCAATCCGAATGGCGAACTGATCAGCTTTGCCGTGGTCGAAGACAAGGATGGACTGGCCAATCGTCGCGAGATTGCCCAGGTGAAGGGGCTGTCGGTCCTGTGGCCCGGCGCTGGTACGTTGCGCAATGTCTTCTACAAGAAGGAAGCTAACGGCAATTTCGTCCCCGATACGGCGGCATGGGAAGCGGCCATCCAGTCGGTGGTGGACGCCTGCAAGGAATTCAAGGTTGCCTGTGGTTTCCCGGCGAACAACGTTCAGGATATGGAACTGCGACGCAAGCAGGGCTTCAGCGTATTTGTCAGCAGCTGGGGCGATGCCGCATTTTCGGTGTTCGAAACCGGTCGCAAGACTCAGTAATTGGTTAACAGCCGGTAACCCAGGGAACCATGGAAGAACTCGAAACGATTCGCGTCCAGAAGCTGCAGCAGATTCGGGACCTGGGCTTCGACGCCTACCCCACGCACTACCGCTACACCCACACGGCGGGCGCCGTTGTCGAGCAGTACGGCGCCAGGACCGCAGAGGAACTTGAAGCGGAGCCGATTACCGTTCGGGTGGCTGGCCGCATCATGGCCAGCCGCCCGTTCGGAAAAGCCGGATTCCTCGGCATTACGGATGGGGGGCAGAAGCTCCAGATCTACGCAAAGAAGGACAAGCTTCCCGAGCGCGAATTCCAGTTGTACCAGTCGCTCGACCTGGGCGATATGATCGGCTGCGAAGGAACCCTGTTCCGAACCCGTACCGGTGAGCTGACCATACAGGCGAAAGAACTGTCGTTCCTGGCCAAGAGCTTTCTGCCATTACCCGAAAAGTGGCACGGCCTGACGGACGTGGAGATCCGCTATCGCCGGCGTTACGTCGACCTCATTGTCAATCCCGAGGTGCGCGACGTATTCGTGAAGCGCAGCCTTATTATTCGCGAAATCCGCCGCTTCCTGGACGATGCCGGATATTTCGAAGTAGAGACCCCCGTTCTGCACACGATCGCCGGAGGCGCCCTGGCCAAGCCGTTCCGCACGCATCACAACGCGCTCGACATGCCGTTGTACCTGCGGATTGCCCTGGAGCTGCATCTGAAGCGGTTGATTGTTGGCGGCCTGAATCGCGTCTACGAACTCGGCCGCATTTTCCGCAATGAAGGCATTTCGTGGAAGCACAATCCCGAGTTCACCATGCTGGAGTTTTACCAGGCCTACAGCAATTACGAAGACCTCATGGATATGACCGAGGAATTGCTGCGCCGGGTGGTGACGAAGGTGAATGGCTCACTGACGATCACCTACGACGGGCAGGAAATCGATTTCAGCAAGTTCACCCGCCTGAGCATGCGGGGCGCGATCGTGAAATTTTGTCCGGAGCCGGTTAGCGAAGAGGAGCTGCGGGATCGCGCCAAGGTGGAAGGTTTGCTGAAGAAGTTGCACGCGGAATATGACCCGAAGGCTCCGGTTGGCAACCTGGTGGGAAGTTTGTTCGACGCCGTTGCCGAGAAGCATCTCGTTCAGCCCACATTTATTTTTGATCATCCGATTGAGCTGTCGCCGTTGTCCAAGATCAAGTTGAGTGATCCGTCGCTGGTGGAGCGCTTTGAGTTGTACATCGGCGGGATGGAAGTGGCGAATGCCTACTCGGAGTTGAACGATCCGGTGGATCAGCGCGGCCGTTTCGAGTCGCAGTTGCAGGCGAAGGAGCGTGGTGATGAAGAGGCTCACGCCATGGATGAGGATTACATCCGGGCCCTCAGTTACGGCATGCCGCCCACGGCGGGCGAGGGAATTGGTATTGACCGCCTGACCATGTTGCTGACGGATTCGAAGTCGATTCGGGATGTGATTCTGTTTCCCTTGATGCGCTCTGAAGACTGATTGCTGACAGTCTTGAAAAGAGACCCTATTGAAATTTGAGTTACTAGTTGCAGTCCGGTACCTCAAGGCCAAGCGCAAGCAGGCGGTCATCTCGCTCATTACCCTGATATCCGTTGTCGGAGTTGCTGCCGGAGTGGCCGCGCTCATTATCGCGTTAGCCATCAACGCGGGTTTCACGGAAGACCTCCAGGAAAAACTTCTCGGTGCCCAGGCTCATATCCGGCTGATCCCTCGTGATCACGTTGGCATTCGCAATTACATCGATCTTTCTACCCGCACTGCAGCCATTTCGGGTGTGGTGGCGGCCGCGCCGTCCCTCTACCGTCCGGTGTTGATTTCCAGTGCCACAGCGGATCTCGGGGTCCAAATGAAAGGCATCCTGGCGGAAATGGAAAGCCGGATGTCGGCCTTGTCGAAGAATGTGGTCCAGGGCAACCTTGCCGATTTCAAGGAAGGAACCATCCTGATCGGGCAGGATCTGGCGAATGCGATCGGCGTGTCGTTGGGCGGCACCGTGACGCTGTTGAGTTCGGAGTCCTCGCTTTCCCCTATTGGTTCGATTCCCAATACCCGCGGTTTCAAGGTGGTGGGGATTTTCTCCTCCGGCTTGTACGACCTGGATTCCTCGTTCGTGTTTGTTCAATTGAAGGATGCCCAGAGGCTGTTGCGGATGGGAGACGTGGCGGGAACCATCGAGGTGAAGGTCGCGGATATTTACCAGGCCAAGGAGATTGGGGAGCACATCACGGCGGCGGTGGGCGGAAACCTGGTTTCCGAGGACTGGATGAGCCTGAACCAGTCCATTTTTGAGGCGTTGCGGCTGGAAAAAGTGGTGATGTTCATCACCATCGGGTTGATCGTGATTGTGGCGGCCCTCAACATTGTAGCCACGCTGATCATGATGGTTCTGGAGAAGACCCGCGACATTGCGATCCTGATGTCGATGGGTGCGACGAAGGAAAATATCCGCCGGGTGTTCATTTTACAGGGCTTGATTATTGGTGTGGTGGGGACGGCCTGCGGCATTGTCCTGGGGCATGTGGTCAGTTACCTGGCTGACAAGTACCACCTGATCCGCCTGGCCCCGGATGTCTATACGATTGCGTATGTGCCTTTCCGGCCCGAACCCATGGACACGGTGATGGTTGCGCTGGCCGCGATCGTGATCAGTTTCCTGGCCACGCTTTATCCTTCGGCAGCGGCGTCGAAGCTGCAGCCGGTGGAGTCGTTGCGCTATGAGTAGCCGGGCTCTTGAGCCGCGGAGCGGCGACAGTCCGCTAGCCACCGGCTTTAGCCGGTGGTTTCAGTGGCGGCCCTTTACGTATACAAGGGCCGTAGGTCCGAAAGATCTTTCGCACCTACGGCGCTCTTGCATCCTACACCTACTGATGTCCCACCGGCTGAAGCCGGTGGCTAGCGGACTACCGCCGCTACCGCGGCTGAAAGAGGGGCGGTAGGCCAGCCATGATCATCGAAGCGCAAGACCTCACCAAGATCTACCGGACGACGGCTTCGGAAGTGGTGGTTTTCGAGAACCTGCAGCTTGCGATTCCGAAGGGAAGGCTTATAGCTGTAATTGGGCCTTCGGGTGCTGGTAAGAGCACGTTGCTCCATTTACTTGGAGGACTGGATCGGCCGACACGGGGGACGGTGTTGTTCAATGGAAGCGATATTTTCCAGATGAGCAGCACCGAACTGTCCCGGTTTCGCAACCGGCATGTGGGGTTTGTCTTTCAGTTTCATCATCTTCTGCCGGAGTTTACGGCGGCCGAAAACGTGATGATGCCGCGGTTGATCCGGGGTGAAGGAAGGCCAGCCGTACTGGGAGACGCCGAAAGGATGCTTGAGCGGGTAGGGTTAAGTCATCGTCTTGACCACAAAGTTGGTGAATTGTCAGGCGGTGAGCAGCAAAGAGTCGCTATCGCGAGGGCGTTATCGGGAAGTCCGGAGTTATTTTTGGCGGATGAACCGACGGGCAACCTGGATCACCGAACGGGCGAGACGATTTTCGGCATGATTCGTGACCTTCATGCCGAAAAGGAATTAACGTCAGTAATTGTGACGCACAACGAACGCATCGCCGTCCAATGTGATGAAGTGTGGCAGATGGATGCGGGAATGTTCCGCCGGGAATAAGTTATTGTTCGCTGTAAGCGCTTCGATTAGAATCGGCTACAGCCGCTGAACCTCGGCAACTGAGAGAAAAAAATATGTTCGAAAGATACACGGAACGGGCGCGACGAGTGATCTTTTTCGCTCGGTATGAGGCTAGCCAATTCGGAAGCACCACGATCGAGACCGAGCATCTTTTACTGGGTCTGATTCGTGAAGATAAGAACCTGACGAACCGTTTTCTCCGTAACTCGTCCTCGATTGAGAGTATTCGTAAGGAAATCGAGGGTCGAACCACCATCCGGGAGAAGGTTTCCACCTCAATTGACCTGCCGCTTTCGAATGAGTGCAAGCGGATCCTTGCCTACGCCGCTGAAGAGGCGGAACGTCTCAATCATCGCCACATCGGCACCGAGCACCTGCTTTTGGGCATCCTGCGCGAAGAGAAGTGTGTCGCCGCGGAAATCCTGCATGAACGGGGCCTGCGCCTCAACGCGATACGGGAAGAGCTGGCTCGCTCGGTCGTGGACCGTCAGACGCTGGTCAAACCGAAGGAAACCCCGCTGCTCAGCGAGTTTTCCCGCGATCTGACCCAGGCTGCGATGGATGGCACTCTGGATCCCCTCGTCGGGCGCGATCCCGAAATCGACCGTGTGATCCAGATCCTTTGCCGCCGCACCAAGAACAATCCCGTTTTGATTGGCGATCCCGGTGTCGGCAAGACCGCCATCGTCGAAGGACTGGCCCAGCGCATTGTCGATGGGGAAGTTCCTTCGTTCCTGGCGGAAAAGCGAATCCTCGTTCTCGACCTTTCGCTCATTGTTGCCGGAACCAAGTATCGCGGCCAGTTTGAAGAGCGTCTCAAGACCATCATGAAGGAGCTGGTCGACAATCCGAACACCGTGGTGTTCATCGACGAGCTGCACACGCTGGTTGGCGCCGGATCGGCCGAGGGTTCTCTTGACGCCGCCAACATCCTGAAGCCGGCGCTTTCACGCGGCGAGATTCAGTGCATTGGGGCAACGACGCCGGCGGAATACCGGAAGTCGATTGAAAAAGATCGTTCGCTGGAACGCCGTTTCCAGTCGGTGAAAGTTGGAGCGCCCAGCGAGGGCGAATCGGTTCGTATCCTGCAGGGCGTGAAGCCCCGCTACGAGAAGTTCCACATGGTGAATTACACGGACGAGGCCATTGAATCCGCCGTGTACTTGTCGAACCGGTACATTCCAGATCGTTTTCTTCCAGACAAGGCCATCGATCTTCTTGATGAGTCCGGTGCCCGCGTAAAGCTGCGCCAGGCCACGCTGCCGTCGGAAATGACGGATATTCAGCGCCGCATCAAGTTCATTGTTGCGCGGATGGAAAGCGCCATTTCGTCGAAAGACTTCGAGAAGGCCGAGCACTACAAGAATCAGGAACAGCTGGAGCGCGAGAACCTGCGGCATGTGCGGGAGAAGCACAACATCAGCGAGACCACCAGCATGGGTGTCGTCACCAAGGCGGACATTGAAGACGTGATCTCGCGCTGTACAGGTGTTCCGGTCACTTCCATCAAGGAAGAAGAACTTCAGAAGCTGTCGCGTATTGAAGAGGAACTGCATCGCCGCATCGTCAGCCAGGAAACGGCCATCAGCGCTTTGGCTCGGGCCATTCGCCGGTCGCGTGCCGGCCTGAAGTCGCCGAATCGGCCCGCGGGTTCCTTCCTGTTCCTTGGACCGACCGGTGTCGGCAAAACCGAGATGGCCCGCACGCTTGCCCAGTTCCTGTTTGGCAGCGAGAAGGCTTTGATTCGGTTCGACATGTCGGAGTTCATGGAAAAGCATTCCGTTTCCAAGTTGATCGGTTCACCTCCGGGCTACGTGGGTTACGAGGAAGGCGGCCAGTTGACGGAACGCGTCAAACGGAATCCGTTTTCCGTCATCCTGCTCGACGAAATCGA
>CAMAWS010000200.1 GCA_945861845.1 Candidatus Sulfopaludibacter sp. SbA3
TCCGGAAATGGAGTCGCGGCGCTCGTTGTAGACCACGAAAATATCGCTCAGCGGCCGGTGGATGATGTTAAACCGAACGTTCGAATTCCACTGGTGCGCGCTGCTGTTGTACTGGATCAGCGAATTCAGGAACACCGAAGTCGAGAAACCGTATTGCACGCGCGTCGACAGAAGGTTGGTCTTGAAATGACCTTCGGGCAAGTTAACGTTGTTGTGAGTATAGGAAAATCCGCCCGTCAATTTGTAGTTATGCCGCCAGGTGGCGCCGGCGCCGTATGTGTGGTTATAGCCGGCGTAGAACTCTCCGACAGTCATCCTCACATTTCCTGAAAGCCTGCGGCTGTTGTCGCTTCGCGCGCTCAGGAAATATTCATTGAACTTGTACGTGCCCACGGGGATCGGCCGGGCTTGAGACGAGATTGTAAATGGCTGAGAAAGGTATTCCAGCAGCGGATTCTTTCCGAATTCCATGAACGCTCCGTCCTGGAAGTTGATGGCGACGTGGTAGCCGTTGTACTTCGCCTCGACCCGTCCTTCGCGATCAAGCACGTAGTAATACTCCCAGTGGGGGCGAATGGTACGAATGACCTTGCGCCATGCCGCAGGCCGGATATTGTATGCGATACGCCCGGCCGTCTTCCGTATTCCCAATCGCGGCACATAGCCGACTTCGTTCTGAAAATTTTCCTGGATGGACGTGTAGGTAGTGTCGGCTTCCCACGTGTTGTCCTGATACTGGAAGCCAAAACGCCCGGCAAGGTCCCTGCCAGCTATCCGTGGGCCCATCGCTTTGGCAATATACGCATTGACATTCAAATTCCGGCCGATCCGGATATTCGCATCGCCACCGGCCACCCGGTTGTAATAACTCGAATCGCGAAGTTCTTTGTTCGCGATTATGAATCCGATATCGGAATTGGCAAAAATGTTCTTACGCACGCGGCCGACCGTGAAGTTCGTCGAAGGGCTCGCCCCTTTTTCCCGCTGCTGAATGTTAAGCAATCCGATTGCGAAACCGCCGGCACGGCCGGTCAGGCGCGTCCCGCCCAGGATCGGGATGGCGTCCGCGTCGTCGGATAATCCTATTCGGCGGCTGTGAAATAAGATCATGTCCGACCCCTGGCGCCCACCACCACCACCCACGTTGGAACCAAACTGGAATATTCCGGAGTTCTCGAGGAAGAAATCCCGCTTCTCCGGAAAGAAGAGGCTGTAGCGGGTCAGATTGATCTGTTGCTCGTCCGCTTCCACCTGCGCGAAGTCCGTGTTGTATGTGAAATCCCATGTGAGTCCCGAAGTCAGGCCATACTTGACATCAATTCCGGCATCACCGTCGTAGTCGGTGCCCGTGGTTCGGGCGTTCCGGGCCATGCTGGAAACCGCGTATGGTTTGATCCGGATATTCGATCCCGGCTCGATACCCTCCAGGCCTTCAAGCGTGCCGGCCAGCGACACCCGTTGAATGCCATAGATACGCGGAACCGGAGCCCAATAACTGTCTTCATTGCGCCGGCGGAGGTTGCGCTGGAAGTTGATGCCCCAGGTTTGGACCGCAGTTTTGGGGAATTTCAGTGTCTTGAACGGAATGGCGATTTCGGCAATCCATCCGTCATCAACGATCCGGGCATTGACGTACCAGACGCCATCCCAGTTGGCGTTGATCTCGCGCCCTTCGTTAGCCATCTGGGCATCCCATTTAGCGCCGGCGGCATTGGTGGCAAACTGGTAGGCGTTGCGCTCATCGTGAAAAGTATCCAGCGCGATGATGACGGAATCACCGGCATCGTAGATAAAGTCTTTCCGTAACTCATTGATTATGACCCGGTCTACTTCGGAGTCTTTGGCGTAGAAAGCCAGGTAGAGGTTGTCTTGATCGTACAGCACTCGAACTTCGGTTTCCTCGCTCGCAGGCCGCCCTTCGGCAGGCTCGTTCTGGATGAAGTGGCTCGCCACCGGCGCGTTCTTCCACGCCGGCTCATCGAACCTTCCGTCGATCATAATCTCCTCGGATATTTTGACGGCGTTCAGCTTGCGCTCGAATCGAGCGGCGGAATAGTCGATTGTGATTCCGCTTCCGTTCTGTCCGAGTACAAGCAGCAAGGCGAGGAAAGCAGTCATTGTGTGTCATCCCTCCAAACGAAGCGTGGATTATATGGCCACCGGGAAAGGAAGCTTGACAGTACCCCGCAAGGGAGTCCCTGGTCATTTTGCCGCTGAGATGGAGTCCACCTGGATCATTTTTGTGCCGGCTTTGAGCGTGCCCGTAACCGTTACCATTTTCCCCGCGAACGTTTCCGCTTTTTCCTGATCGCTCAGGAAATAGACGTCATTGCCGTCAAACAGGACAAACTGAGCGCCATGCGCGTCAACGCAAGCAATGGTGCACTCGGCGTCATTCGATCCCATTCGCATTCGGGAATGATCGGCCAGGGCGCACATGCTGTCCGTAATAGCGCCCGTGAACGTTTGGTTGCTTTGCGCTGAGGGCCACGCTGCAATTAACAGAAGGCTGAAGATGAGAGACTTCATATCGGATTTGCAAATGCGGCGCCAGCCTTACACCAGGCTGGTCACGGCCGGCTCGTGAGGGCGCCACTACCGTTTTCGGCTGGTGCGCCCCCGCTGTCTAATTATGGCAATGGCACTAGTGACCGGGCGTCATGAGGTGGGCAGCCGAAGTTCCGGCATTCATAATCCAAACCCCGCCCTTGCTCGCATTGTCGGGTAAACCGAGTGACTGAGTGGTCGCGCCCGGCATTGAGATCGTCACGTGCATGCGGGCTTGCTCCTGGCTGGGACCGGTCATGTTGTAGAACACCGATCCAAACTCGGGTTTCGTCCAGGTTCCGGCCTTCTCCGAAGCTTCGAAAGCTGCCAGCCGCTCCTTTGGATCGGCGATCTTCTCGATCTTGAGGCTCTGAGCAACCCGCTCCAGGTTGGCAACGCTGGTGCACTCCACTGAGAATGGCTGCTGCCCGGCCGGTACGGGCCGCTCGTAGCAGACCAGGCGGTTGGTGCCCGCCTTTACTGTCTCGTAAGTCAAGTCGCTCTTCCACCTGATGACCGTCGCCGCTTCACTCATCTGTCTTGGGGCGGCGAGCAGGGCCTTCGCAATGGCTGGATCTTGCGTTTGCGCGAACGCGCTGGCCGAAAGCGCCAGCAGGATAAAAATAATGGGTGTCATACGTTTCATTTTGTGACCTCGAATTCATTCGCTTGGGACTTGCGTGCTTCGCGATTTACGAACCTTAGTTCCGGCGATTGGGGTGGAGTATATCGGTCGAGCTCGATTTTGTGAATCTTTACTGTCAATCGTACCGTCGGGCATCCGAGCCTATGCCCTGGAGATGCCGATCCCGCAGGCCTCGCCTTCGATTTCCGATTGGGTCCAGTGCTCGGCGCCGTCACGCCCGGAAACGACTTGAGTGGCAAGGGTCTCGGATTTGACGTACTCCGTCATGGCCAAAACGGCGTCGGCGACGCGCTGCGGTGCTTCGAAATGGATGCGAATGCGGTCGGTGACTTCCAGGCCGGCGTCCTTCCGCAGGTTCTGGACGCGGTTCACGAACTCGCGGGCCAGGCCTTCGTTGATGAGCTCCGGCGTGAGCATGGTGTCGAGCGCAACGGTGAGCCCGTCGCCGGATTCGACGAGCCAGCCTTCCATGCTCTGCGCGCTGATTGTGACGTCCTCTCTGGAAACAGTGATTGCTGTTCCATTGACATCCGTGGCGAAGGCGCCGTCCCGATCGAGTTGTACAACTTCGGCAGAAGACATTTCGCGGATACGCTTGGCGACGGAATTGACCTGCTTGCCGAATTTGGGGCCAAGCTGCTTGAAGTTGGGACTCGCGGTCTTGCTGACGATGGGCGATGACTCATCCACGAACTCGATGGCCTTCACGTTCACTTCCTCGAGAATCACGTCGTTCATCTGCTCGATCAGGTTCCGGACATCGGCGGATGCGGGAACCGCGATGCGCGAAAGGGGTTGACGCACCTTCAGATTTGTCTTCGCGCGCATCGAGCGGACAAGGCTGACGATCTTCTGGGCGACGTCCATGCGGCGTTCCAACTCCACGTCGATCAGGTCCTTCCGGCTCTCGGCCATGGGCGCCATGTGAACGGACTCCCAGGCTTCCCGGTGAGTGGCGTCCATCATTGTCCGATAAATTTCATCAGCCAGGAATGGCGCGATCGGCGCGGTCATCTTGGCGATTGCGGTGAGTGCTTCGAACAGCGTCTGGTAAGCGGCGGTCTTGTCGCGGCCCGGCTCGCTCTTCCAGAACCGGCGCCGATTGCGGCGCACGTACCAGTTCGAAAGCTGCTCTGTCGTGAAGTGGCTCACAAGGCGCGCAGCGCGCGTGGGGTCGTAAGACTCCATGGCGTCGAGGTAATCGCGAATCGTGCTGTTCAGGAGCGACAGAATCCATCGATCGATATCGGGCCGTTCGGAGATCGGTACGTCGGGCTCGCTGTGGTCAAACCGGTCGATATTGGCGTACAGCGAGAAGAAGGCATACGTGTTCAGGAGCGTGCTGAAGAACTTTCGCTGGACGTCGGCGACCGCATCCATGTCGAACAGTTTCGGCTTCCATGGCGGGCTCGACGAGATGAGAAACCAGCGCACCGTGTCGGCGCCATATTTGCCGATGACTTCGAACGGATCGACCGCGTTCCCGCGGGTTTTGGACATCTTCTGGCCGTTCTTGTCGAGGACCATGTCGTTGACGATCAGGTTCCTGAAACACGGCTCCTTGAAGAGAAACGAGCTGATCGCATGCAGCGTGTAAAACCATCCGCGGGTCTGGTCGACGCCCTCGGAAATGAAGTCGGCAGGGAAGGATCGCTTGAATGTCTCCTGGTTTTCGAATGGATAGTGCCACTGGGCGAACGGCATGGAACCCGAGTCGAACCACACGTCCACCAGTTCGGGGATGCGCCGCATATCGCCGCCGCACTGGCATTTCAGCACGACTTCATCGATATAGGGTTTATGAAGGTCCAGCGGCTCGCGCAGTTGTGCGCCCTCTTTGCGCAACTCTTCGACGCTGCCGAAGGAGCGCTTTGCCTCGCATTCCTGGCACACCCAGATCGGGATGGGCGTGCCCCAGTACCGGTCGCGTGAAATCGCCCAGTCCTTGTTTTCTTCGAGCCAGTTGCCGAACCGTCCCTCGCCCGTCTCCGGTGGATACCAGTGGATCTGCTTGTTGTAGGCAATCATGTCCGGCGCGTAGTCAGTCGTGCGGATGTACCACGATTTGCGCGCGTAGTAGAGCAGCGGGGTTTCGCACCGCCAGCAGTGAGGATAGCTGTGCGTGTAGGTTTCCTTCTTGAAGAGCAGTCCGCGCGACTTCAGGTCGGCGGTGATTTCGGGATCGGCGGCCTTGAAGAATTTTCCCGCGTAAGGGCCTGCCTCTCCGATGAATTGTCCCCGGGCGTCGAGGGCCTGGATCATCGGCAGGTCGTGCTTTCTCGATGCCTGGTAATCGTCTTCTCCGTACGCGGGAGCCATATGAACGATGCCTGAACCGTCAGTCGTGGTGACGAAATCGCCGGCGATCACGTACCACGCCTTCTTCTCGACAGGGAAGTAACTGAACCACCGCTCGTATTCCTGGCCGACAAGGTCGGCGCCGCGCATGCTCGCAACAATTTCGGCGCCTTCGGGAAGCACGGAAAGACGCTCTTTCGCGAGGATCAGGAACTCTTCTTTGAGGCGGACTTTTACGTATTCGACGTCCGCGCCGACAGCAAGCGCGACGTTGGAAATCAGCGTCCACGGGGTCGTCGTCCAAACGAGAAAGTACGTGTTCTCTTCGTTCTTGACCTTCGCCTTGACGTAGACGGAAGGGTCCTGAGTATCGCGATATCCCAGTGAGACTTCGTGCGTCGACAAAGGCGTTCCGCATCGCGGGCAATAGAGTTGGATCTTGAAGCCCTGGTAGATGAGGCCTTCCTTGAAGTAGCGATCCAGGGCCCACCACACCGATTCGATGTACTCGTTTTCACACGTGATGTAGGGATGCTCCAGGTCGATCCAGTAGCCCATCCGCGCCGTGAGGTCTTCCCACATCCCCTTGTATTCGAAGACGGATTTGCGGCATTCGGCGTTGAACTTCGCGACCCCGTAGGTTTCGATCTCGCCCTTATGTTTCAGGCCAAGCTTCTTTTCGACCTCGATTTCCACCGGCAGGCCGTGCGTGTCCCAGCCGGCCTTGCGATGCACCTGGAAGCCGCGCATGGTCTTGTACCGGCACACCAGGTCCTTGATAGTCCGGGAGAAAACATGGTGAATGCCAGGACGGCCGTTAGCGGTTGGCGGACCTTCGTAGAACGTGTAGTCCGGGGCGTTCTTACGAGATTCGACGCTCTTTTTGAAGAGATCGTTCTGTTTCCAGTGGTCGAGGATCTGCTTTTCGAGGTCGGGCAGACTCACTTTGTCCGAGATCGGCTTGAACATCCGGATAATTTAACACGAGCGGAAGGGGGAATTGAGGGGACCGA
>CAMAWS010000201.1 GCA_945861845.1 Candidatus Sulfopaludibacter sp. SbA3
TTTGAACTTTGCACGGGGCTGAAGCCCCGCGCCCACAGGTAGAACGACGCTACCCTCATGGGGCACTGGGCGCGCTGGAGCCTTGTTCGACCAACGCATCGACTTTCACATTGAACTTGTTAAAGGTCTCCCTGGAAACGACCGCGACAGCGGGCTTTTCTGATGTCTTGAAGTACACGCCTTCGGGCTGACGGCTGTCTGCTCCAAAGGCGAATCGGGCAAGTTCGCTGGTTCCCTGCCGGAAGATCAACTGCAACTTCGGTTTGTCCAGACCGTAGGAAGTGAGAGCCCTGGGCGCGTCGATGATGTCGGCCGCCCTGTCGAACTCAAGGCTCGTCATCATGCTCGTGACTTTATCCCACTGCAGCTTCCGGCCATCCGGCAGCTTCCAATCCGTGCCGTCTTTCTTGAATGAAAAGCCGTCGGCTCCTGCCTCGATAACAACTTCATCAACGCTGGCGGGCTGGACCTTGCTGATCCGCTTGTCGCGCCAATCGAAAATCGGCCGCCGCGCCTTGTCCGGAACTTCCTTCTCGATGATCATAATGGCGTCGCGGGAAGCGTCGCGGGCGTAGTACTTGTCCGGCTCTGGCGATCTGCCAATTAAGAGCGCGCGGTCCGCCTGAGCCTTCGCGTCATGCAGCGTAATTCGCATGACCGGCGGATCGAGACCGGCGGCTTTTGCCGTCACTGCAGGCTCCGCAAAGGACGAGGCCCGGGCAAACCGCATGGAACTTACCAGGGAAACGATCTCGGTGGAATCTCCCGGGACCTCCAAAGGCTTCTTCACCAGCCAGTCTTCGCCGGATTTCTGTAACTCGAGTTCCCTTGCGCCTTCAACAATCCGGATGGCGTCAATGTCCGTGTCCGCCTCCACCTGGATGACTTTCTTATCGCGGAGGTCATTCACGGTTTTCGTGAAGAGTCCCTTCCACGACGACGGCGTAAGAAAGACATCGTTGCTGTCGCCGAGTTTCGCGTAAATGTAGTTCTTGCCTGGATTCTCCGCGCCAAGCGCAATTTCGATGGTCTTTCCATCCGCAAGCTTTGCAGTAACCTTGATGGGCGGGCTGTCGAGGCCAAAGGCGGCGAGGTTAGCCGCATTCTCGGCGACCGTTGCCTCGCGCTCAAGGCTTGCGAAATTGGACGCGAGCCGATCCCATTCTTCGGCATCCGCATCGATGCCGGCGGGACTGCTGAGCTCCCACTGCTTTTCGCCCTTTTTCACTCCCGTTATAGTCGTGCCGGGATAGAGGAGGCTGAGTTCCACAATGTTGTTCTTTTCGACCTGGACGGCTTTCTTTTTCGCCGCTTCTGCTTGCTCGCGAGCCTCGCGGCCGCGGAATTCAGTGAAGTACACATAGCCGCCAAGTGCGACGAACACTATGAGAAGTGCAGTTGTACCTTTGAACTTCATTATTTTATGGCTGCGCCCATTGCCTTAGGTTTCACGCTATCGCGCTCACGCTTCGCGTCGGGCTTGCATTCGCAGCCGCTCATCTTCTTCGTTTCATCCAGACGGAAATGCCTGCGGCCAGGATAGAAAGAGGCAGCAGCAAGACTGCGACGTAAGCGACCATCCGTCCCTGGGAATCTGTCATTGTGAGACGGCGGTCTTCGGGGTTCTTCGGACGAATTGAAATGAAGCTTTCGTCCTGCGCCAGGAAAGTCACGCTATTCAGGAACAGATTGCCGTTGCCCTGGGTGGCGAAGAACCCATTGGACGCGAAGTCCGAATCGCCGAATACAGCGAGACGGCTTTTCTTGTTTTCGGCCTGGTCCTTCGAAGCAACAACAGCAATGGAAACCGGGCCGGGAAGATCCAGGTTCACGTCCATGCTCACTTCATTGGATTTCGCATTCGTCTCGCCCCAGCTTCGATCGCTCGTATTTAACAGCGGATCCACCGTAATGCCTTGCACTGCAGGTATTGCGGGCTGAACCGATCGGGCGAGCGGGAAAAACGTCATTACATTGAATCGCTCCGTGATCTTGTGGGTGCCATAGCTGCTCACCAGTGGAATTTCCGGGCCGGCCCCAAAAAGGCGGCCAACGCCGCTGGCATCGACGACGAAATTGTTCCCGACGTCGATGGACCACTTCTTCATGAATTCGTTCAAGCCGACTGCGGGCGCCGGGTCGAGGAGGACGAGAACGCTTCCACCGCCCTGCAGGTACATATCGACATTATCGAGTTCGTTGGGAAAAGGCTCGGATACCGGCCCTGCTATGACGAGCACTGAAGCATCATCTGGTACCTTCCCATCCCGGACGAGATTCACCGTCTTGACGAGGTAGTTTTCCTTCTCGAGTCCCTGCCGCGCCATCTCATAGCCAGTGCGCTCGGAACTGTTGAGCTGCTTCTCACCGTGCCCTTCGGTGAAATAGATGGTCTTCCGCTCGCCTTTCACAATCTTCATCAGGGCGTTGGTAATGTCCTCTTCACGAATCGGTTCGTTCTGCTTCTCGATTCGTTCTACTTTCTGTCCCATTTCGAGGATCAGCGTTCCGTAGCGGAAAGCCTCACCGGACACAGGATTCTGAAAATCGCCGTATGCGGTTACGGAGTACTGCTGTGCAAGCTGGGGTTGCCGGTCGGGATCGATGAACTCAAAGCTGACCTTGTTGTTCTGTGACGAGAAAAGCTGCAGAAGGTCCCGGGTAGGTTGATAGTCGCCGCCTGGATAGAAGGCCTTGATGCGAAGATCTTCCGGGACCTGGCCGGCGACTGCGATGGACTGCTCGGAGAGGCTGAAGAACTTCTCAGCCGTCATGTCCACGCGCTTTTCGTTCCGCGTGCCGAGATAGTTCACCAGGACCAGAATTCCGAGGAACAGAACCACGGAAGTGGCGGAATTGATACCAAACCGGGTCGAACGCCGTCGCAGGCCGCTGCGAATGTCACTGGATTTCAGGCCGATCGAAATGAGAATCACGACTGAACCAATGACGATGGCGGCCGTCTGATAGACAGTCCAGATCGACCGCACCGACCAGGCCATCAGCGATGCTGCGATGATGGCTAATCCCAGGATGTCCGCTTTTTTTAGAAATTCTTTCATACGCTTATCCCCGCCACCGGAGTGAATCGATCGATCGATAGGTCATAAACAAGCCCACCAGGATCAAGGAAAGGTAGAAGATGACGTGTGATGTGGAGAGGATTCCTTTCATGAAATCGTCCAGGTGGCTGAGTATGGACAAGTATGTCAGGACCTCTCGCGTTCCTGACTGCGCGGTGTTGGCCAACACGTCGACGAGCCACAAAACCATGATCGTACCGAAACTCAACACGGCCGCGACAATTTGATTCTCGGTCAGCGTCGATATGAACAGCCCAATGGCAAGAAGGGCGAAGCCGTAAAGGAGCAGTCCAAGGTATCCGGTGAGAATCGGCCCCGATGCCGGGTCGCCATAGATGTAAAGGACCGACATCGGCACCCAGGTGGACAGCAGCAGGATCACGAAGAACGATGCTGCCGCGAAAAACTTGCCGAGAACGACCTGGGCATCCGTAATGGGCGCCGTCAGGAGAAGCTCAATGGTGCCCCGCTTCTTCTCCTCGGAAAACAATCCCATTGTGATCATCGGAATCATGAAAAGCAGGATGACGCTCATCGTGCTCAAAAAGCCGCGGCTGATCATTCCGGGCATGTCGAGCGCCACGGGAGCCCCGCCGCCAAACTGCTGGCTGCGCATGGAGTTCACCATCTCCATGGCCATGACCTGGGACAGTATGGCTCGAAAAAAAATGCCCGAGAGGAACACAAACATCGTGAGCACGACGTAGGCGATTGGCGAGATAAAGTAGCCTCGCAATTCTCGTTCGACGATAGCCAGCATGTTTCGCATATCAGGATTGTTTCTCTTTACTTTCTTGATGGCTGCGCCCTATCGGGCTTGCATTCGCAGCCGCTCATCCTTCCGCCGTAGTCAGCTTAAGGAATATGTCTTCCAGGCTCATGGTTTCGGACTGGAGCTCGAGCAAACCCCACCCGCTTTCCACTACTGCTCGCGCGAGATCACTCCGGATGTCTCTCTTCAGTTCGCCTTCGATTTGAAACCGGCAACGCCCGTCTGTTTCATCAACTGCACGAACATCCAGGACCCCGGGCATTGCCTTCAATTTGGAAACGATTTCAGCCGCCGGCCCGGCGATCTCCATGGACACCCGCTCCACGCCTTTTAACTGGAACCGAAGGTTCTGCGGCGTATCGACAGCGATGATCTTGCCGCGCTCGATGATGATCACGCGATGGCACGTCTGCTCGACCTCCGGAAGGATATGCGTTGAAAGCACAACTGTGTGACTGCCCGCCAGTTCCTTTATGAGTCCGCGGATCTCGTGAATCTGCTTGGGGTCCAGGCCGATCGTAGGCTCATCGAGAATCAGTACGGGCGGATCGTTCAGGAGAGCCTGCGCGATTCCGACGCGCTGCTTGTAACCCTTGGATAACTTGGCGATGATTCGGTCTTTCACATCCGTGATGTTGACCTTCTCCATGACGCGAGCAACCTCGTCATCCAGAGACGATTTCGGAACTCCTTTGATCTTCGCCACGAAACGCAGGTAGCCGGCAGTCTCCATGTCGGGATACAGCGGGGGGTTCTCCGGCAGGTAGCCAATCCGGCGCCGCACATCCAGGGGACTCTCAAAAACGTCGAAATTATCGACGCGGACGGTCCCATTCGTTGCGGGCATGTAGCCGGTAATGATCCGCATCGTGGTGGTCTTGCCTGCACCGTTCGGCCCGAGGAATCCGAGAATTTCGCCTTTTTCGACGTTGAACGAAACTCCGTCGATCGCAGTTTTGTTTGGGTAACGCTTGGTGAGATTTTCGACTGTGATCATATTTTCGGTATTCTAACCAGAGTGATGAAAAATTACACAACCTTGATATTCGATGCGTTCGACACTGTAGTGCACATCAATCGCACAAAGCTACCTTCGCATCAATTCGCCGGGCAAACGGTTTACACAACTGCCCCGGCAGTGCACGCCGCCTATACCAGGCATTTCGGAAATATCGACTTTGAACCTTTCTATTCCGCGTTCATGGACAGCTTCATGGAGATCGATAAGGTTCGGCGAACCGATCTGAAGGAGGTTGCCAGCCAGGAGCGGTTCCGCGCCATGCTTCGGCTGCTCAGGCACGAGGCCTCCAGCGTCGATCCTGCCGTGCTGGATGATCTGACCGCCTCTCACATGGCCCAACTGCAAGAGGTCTTCGAAGTCCGGCCGGAAACCCTTGAACTGCTGGACTGGTCCGCTACCCGGTTTCGGCGGGCAATGATTTCGAACTTCGATTACGCTCCGGCGCTCTACACCGTGCTGGATCGGTATGGGATTCGGTCGGCTTTTGAAATTATTATGGTTTCCGTCGAAGCGGGCTGGCGGAAGCCGCATCCTCTCATTCTTGAGAAGACGTTCAAGGAAATGAATATCCATCCATCGGAGGCGCTCTTTATTGGCGATCAACTGTACCTCGACGTATTGGGCGCACGGCAGGCGGGCATGGACGTGGTCTGGCTCGACACTGGCCGCGAGGAATGGACGGCCGAGTATCCCGAGCCGACTTTCACGGTTTCCCGCATAAACGAGGTAATCGACATTCTGGAAAACAGATCATGAACTACGCGAACCCGCATCTTCTCTGGTCCATTCAGCAATTGAAGGGGAATTTAGACGATCCAAAGCTCGTTTTGTTGGACATGCGGCCCCCGGAGGCCTATTCCAATGGCCACATTCCCGGCGCCCGGAGCTTCGATATCTTCGGCATCAGCCTTATCGATACGCGGCAACCGGCGCTCGACGCCTTTCTCTGGATCATCGAACACCTTATCCAGGCCAAGGGCGTGAACGGCGACAGCACGGTCGTGGTCTATGATGATATTGCGGGAAACCGCTCTGCGCGGCTCTTCTGGTTTCTTGAGTTCTTCGGCCATGATGATGTTCACGTCGTTAATGGCGGATTCAATGCGTGGCAGTCAGCAGAACTGCCCGCGACACATACAGCCGTCGTTCCGAAAAACGGGAACTTCAAGATGAAGATCCGCCGCGAACTTCTGGCCACGGTCGACGACGTTCTCGCCAGCATCAACAAACCGGATGTGGTCATCGTGGATACCCGAAGCGATGGTGAATACACCGGACAGTTGGTCCGCTCGGCGCGAGGCGGCGCGATTCCCGGGGCGGTTCACCTGGAGTGGACAAGAAATCTTGATGAAAAGGGTTTTTTCAAATCCGCCGATGAACTGCAGGAAATGTATGCCACCCATGGAATCGGGCCCGAAAAGGAAGTCATTCCGCACTGTCAGGGCGCATACCGCTCCGCTCACACCTACCTTGCCCTGCGATTGATCGGCTACCCGAAAGTCCGGAACTATCTGGGGTCCTGGGGGGAGTGGGGAAACAGGCAGGATCTGCCGATCGAACACCCGGTTGGGTGAATTGTAGCCTGCCTGTGGGCGCGGGG
>CAMAWS010000202.1 GCA_945861845.1 Candidatus Sulfopaludibacter sp. SbA3
CAGGGCGGCAGTCTTCGCTGTATTGAGCGGCATTCTGGGATCGGTCTATCCATCCATGAAGGCGGCGGCCCAGGACCCCGTCGAAGCCCTTGCCTACGAGTAATTCGCATCTTCCGGCGTTTTTATGGTAAAAAACTCTACTTTTGCGGTGAACTCCTGATGAAACCCCTTCTGGAAACGATTGATCTTCGAAAGACTTACAAGGTCGGCAAGATCGAAGTCGAAGCCTTGCGAGGCGTGAGCCTCAAGATAGGCGCGGGAGAGCTGGCAGCGATCATGGGCCCCTCTGGTTGTGGAAAATCCACGTTGATGCACTTGCTGGGCGCGATGGCCCAGGCTAGTTCCGGGAAGGCATTGATCGAGGGTCAGGACATCGCCGGGATGAATGACAGCGAAAGAACTGAAGTCCGCAGGAAGAAGATCGGATTTGTGTTCCAGAAGTTCAATCTGCTCCCGGCCCTGACGGCCGGGGCCAATATCGCAGTAGCCAGGACTATTCACACCGGTCACAAGGTTGATGGAAGCGATCCACATTTGTCAGAGCTTCTCGAATTGCTGATGATTCAGGACAAGATGGACCGGAAGCCATCCGAACTTTCCGGCGGCGAGCAGCAGCGCGTCGCGATTGCACGCGCAGTCGTGAATCGGCCATCAATTCTACTGGCGGATGAGCCGACTGGAAGCCTGGACTCCAGGAACTCTGAAATCGTACTGAACATGTTTCGCCAGCTGAACCGCGCGTTCAAGCAGACGATCATTCTCGTCACCCACAATCCGGAGCTTGCTGCCTATACGGACAGGCTTATTGAAATGCGCGACGGAGTCGTCAAGAGCGATAACGGGGACCAGATTTTCTGGGACAGCAGCGGGGAACTGGCGACAGCCGGAACTTAGCCCATGAAGAAATTCTTTCTTTGGTCGTTTGAGAGAGGTTCGATTCAATACGATTTCATCTGCGTGGTTATCCTTGCGTTCATATTTGTCACTCCCGCCCGGATTTTTGACGACCGCCCGGACTTCATGCGCGTATTGCCCGGCGAAAACGTTCGGAAGACGAGCGATGGGAACGGAAATACCGTTTTCACCGTCAAAGTAGACACGACTGAATTCTCGGCGACAGAAATTACCGAGAAGGTTGCAGTCGACAGGTTGAACAAAACACTCAATGAGCCGATTAAGGTTTCGCGTACGCTTCCCATATACGACACGATGGGCTTGCTGGTCGCCTATTCTTTATGGGTTGAAGAATATGAGAAATAGGCGGGTTTTCTGTCTCTTGTTGGTGGGCATCCTTTCCCTCGCCGCTCCGCTGAAGGCAGCGCAACAGAATACCTATACGATCGATCAGGTCCTTACGAAGATGGGTGAGATCGGCAAGACTTTCCGGTCGATGCAGGCGGACGTTGAACGGACCAAGGTTACGGTAATTGTGAATGACAGGTATATGGATTACGGAACCGTGCACTTTGCCCGGCGCGGCACGGAGTCCCGTATCAAGTTCGACATTACACGGCCCGAACAGCAACGTGTTCTGTTCGACAAAGGAAAGGCCCTGCTGTATTTCCCAAAGCTGAAACAAGTGCAGGAATACACGATGGGCAAGAATCAGGACAAGGCTGAGTTTCTCCTGGTGGGATTCGGGCAATCCAGCGAGAGCATCAGGGAGTTCTATAACGTTTCCCTTGCGGGCGAGGAAGTCATTAACGGCCAGAAGACGAGCATTGTCGATCTGAAACCAAAGTCCGTCCAGGCGAAGGCGATGTTCGCGAACATCCGTCTCTGGATCGACCACCAGCGATGGATACCGGTTCAGAGTCAAACAACAGAGGCCGGCGGCGACTACATGATTTACAAGTTTACCAACCTGAAGATGAACGTTCGCATCCCTGAATCCGTATTTGATTTGAAGCTGCCGAAGGATGTCCAGGTTATCAAGATGTGAGCGGCTGCGAACGCAAGCCGGATAGGGCGCAGCCATCAACGATCAAGGAATTGACTTTGTCCTGTTGGTCTCCTGCCACGTGTACCAGATTCGCTGGGAAACCGTCCAATTCGAAAGTATCGCCATTACCCATAACACCGCGGCCATTCGGTTCGTCAGTGCCCCGATGATGAGCAGAACGACGCGTTCCGGCCGCTCCAGGAAACCCACCTTGCAGGCGGGAATGAGGGACTCGGCTCTCGCCCTTATATAGCTGGTCATTACCGAACCGATGATGACGAGCCCTGTAAGGCCGACGTAGAAGATGCTGTCCATCTTTGCATACCAGATGACCAGCCCGAGAAGCAGGAGCAGATCGGAATAGCGGTCGATCACTGAATCGAAAAAAGCCCCGAATTTGGTCGCCTTGTGTGTGTAGCGCGCCACTTCGCCATCGACGATATCGAAGATACCGGCAAACAGCACCACCAGGCCGGCCCAGAAGAACAGGCCCTTCGCAAACAGCACGGTCGCGTAAATATTAATTCCCAGTCCGATCAGCGTGAGCACGTTTGGATTGAATTTCAGATAGGAGAGAAGGATGACAATCCAGTCGATGACCTGTTTGCCGCCGGCGCCGATACGCCCGGTAATGGACTGCTGTTGCTGGTGCGTGACTTGAGACATCAGGCCTTATCGTGCATTGTCGTGAAGCTCAGCACCTCGAAAGTTCTTGTTCCTGCCGGGATCTTCGCTTCGACGGTATCGCCCTGGCGTTTGTTGAGAAGACTACGCCCGATGGGCGATGTCGTTGAGATCAAACCTGCGGCGACGTCGGCGTCCTCGCTGGTCACCAGCCTATAAGTGACCTGTTCGTTCTTGTCGACGTCCAGGAGGATGACAGTGGAACCCAGCGAGATCCGGTCGCGAGGAATCTTTTCAAAATTGATCATCGACAGGTCGGCCGCCCGCTGTTTGAGATGGCCAAGCCGCACCCGAACGAAGTCCTGGCGTTCCCGGGCGGCCGAATAATCGGCATTTTCGCTCAGGTCTCCCATCGCCGCCGCTATCTTCAGGGCGCGCGGGAGTTCCTCGCGCAGCTCCTTTTCGAGCACTTGAATTTCTTCTTCCAGTTTTTTCCTTATGTCCGAGCTCATGTCTTAAAACAACCTGAAATTGATAGTGAGGAATTTCTTGGGGTCCTGCCTGAAATCGTATAACAGTTTCAGGACCTCCGACGACGTCTGATTGAGGCTGTTGTACAGCGCCGGGTCACTGGTGAGCTTGCCGAGCGTGCCCTGGCCATTTTCAATGGACGTCACCAGAGTGGAAACTTTGGTCATGGTCTCGCGCATTTCGTTATAGAGCGCGTCGTCGGTAGTGAGCTTGCCTAGTGTCCCTTCGCCACGCTCGATTCTATCCGCGAGAGTCTGGAAGCGCGCAACAAGTTCGTCCGACCTGTTGTAAAGCGACGGGTCGTTGACGAATTTCCCGATGGTTCCTTCGCCGCGCTCGACACGGGCAATGACGCTATCGACCCGGTCCATTGTCGTGCTGATGCGCTGGTACAGTCCGTCGTCGGACATCAGCCTGCCTATCGTTCCGTTCCCTGTTCTTGCGTCGCGCACGAGGGTTGTCATTTCCACGGTCGCCTGGTTCGCATTATCGTAGATCGAGGTGTCGGAGAGGAATTTCCCGATGGTTCCTTCGCCGCGGTCCACGCGTTCAGCCATTCGTCTGAACTGGTCGCTGAGGACTGATAGATTCGCAACGAAATCATTGGTACTGGTAATGATCTGCCGGATGTCACCGGTTTCGACGCCCTGCAACGATCCGCCATCGGGGATAGGTTGTCCCGCATCGGTGCCGCGCGTCATCTCCACGTGCATGTCGCCTAGCAGGCCGGTTGTCAGGATGTTCGCAGTCGAATCGCTGCGAATGATGTTCTGGAATCGCTGGTCGAGCTGCATTACGGCTTCGACGGACCTGTTGGGATCGCCTTGCGTTGATATGCGAACGGTATCCACGTTGCCGATGGTGACTCCTTCGAGCCAGATTTCGGCGCCGGTGCGCAGGCCGTTAGCGGATGGGAAATAGGCTGTAACGGTGTACTTGGGAATGAAAAAACCAGAGTCCCCTCCGATGTAAAAAATTGCCAGCAGCAGCAGGGCGAAGCTGCCCGTAACGAGCAAGCCGACGCGGAGTTCCGCCCAGGCCATTGTTTTACGTTGCGCCATGATTCTTACCTCTTCGATTTGGTTGGTTCATGCCAGAAATCTCTTGATATAGGGATCCTCAGACCTGCGGAGCAGTTCATCCGGTCCTTCGAAAATAATCTTTCCGTCACGGAGCAGAAGGAATCGTGTGTTTGCAATACAGAGCGTCGCGCCTTCCCGGTGATATGTCGTCGTTGGTCCTCCATTCGAGGCATATTGAGTGGCGAGCGTGAAAGCATCGCGCAGCCGATGAGTGACGAAGACGCCTGTGACTCCTTTTATGTCGCGCAGTGCGATGATCAGTTCGTTGATCCTGCGTGAAGTAATGGGATCGAGCCCGGCGGTCGGCTCGTCGTACAGCATGATGTCCGGATGGCCGATAAGCGCACGGGCCAGGGCGACGCGCCGTTTCATTCCGCCGGAAAGCTCGGAAGGCATCTTGTCGATCGCGTCTTCAAGCCCGACAAAACCGAGTGTTTCGCGCACTTTCGACTCGATTTCATCTTCGTCGACCCCGATTTCGTAGAGTTGATACGCCACATTCTCGCGCACTGACAGTGAATCGAAAAGCGCGGACTCCTGGAAAACCATTCCGATCTTGCCGCGGACGGCGACGAGATCCGACTCTTTCATCCTCGTAATTTCCTGGCCCTCAACAAGGATCTCGCCTTCGTCCGGCCTGTCGAGTCCCATTATCAGTTTGAGAATTGTGGATTTTCCTGAACCGCTTGCCCCGATGATGATCTTTGTCTCACCGCGAAATACCTTGAACGAGACGCCATCGAGAACCGGCTCATCCCCGTAGTACTTGACCACGTTTTTCATCTCGAGAACGTATTCGCTGGTCATTGTGTATACGCGAGGATGATGCGGGTGAGGATCAGGTTGAAAACCAGGATCAGTATCGAGGACGCCACGACGGCCTGTGTTGTCGACCGGCCGACGCCCTGTGTTCCACCGTGCGTCCGGAGACCGCAATGGCAGCCAACGATCGAAAGGGTTGCGCCGAACACCAAAGGTTTGAGCAGGCCTCCCACCACGTCCATATAGTTAAGGGCATCCCACGCGGAGTTCAGGTAGAGGTTCGAACTGATATGGAGCACGAACACTGCGACAAAAAGACCGCCGATCACGCCGACCGCATCGGCAACCACCGTCAGGATCGGAAGCATGGTCGTGGTGGCGACCACTCTCGGAACTACAAGCTTCTTTATTGGATCTGTGCCAAGCGCGCGCATCGCATTGATTTGCTCGGTCACGAGCATCGAGCCAAGTTCCGAAGCGATGCCGGAGCCAACCCGCCCGGCCACCATCAGCGACGCGAGAACCGGGCCCAGTTCCCGCACAAGCGAAACCGCTACCAATTGGCCGGTAAATCCGATGGCGCCAAATGTTGAAAGCGTTTTCGATGTTTGAAGAGTCAGCACCGCTCCCGTAAAAAATCCAGTGAGAATAATGACTGCAAGCGACCCCACGCCGATGACATCCATCTGCGTCAGGACATCTTTCAGGTAGAGCGGTCTTTTGAAGGCGCTGATGAAGATTTTAGCTGCGAGTGAGGAGATGTCCTGCACCTCCTTGATCGCGGCTTTCGGCGTAAGCGGCATTGCGGGGAGATTTTACCAGAAGTCGGTGTAGTCGCGGGCTTTATGCCTGCGTTTAAGAAGAATCAGTGAACTTTCGATGGTGGACATCACTGGGTACCCTCGAAAAACGTTCAAAGTTTCGCTGTCTAAGAAGTCCGCATTCTCGCCGAGCTTTGGTCTATATTGTCCGAAGAAAAAACGACGGTGTCGCAGATCCAATTGAGCCTTCAGTGTTTAGGCAGCAACTCCGTTGCAGCCTTTCTGCATAGCTCCCGCGGGTCCAATATAACTTGGGCGGACCAGAGGTCCTCCGACGCTTTCTTGCGAGGATCTATCAATGGAATTACGTCAAGCTGCTCGGATCATCGCCTTTGATTCGCAAGGACGGGTTTTGCTCTTCCAGCACGCTCGAAGAACTGGTGAATTGTTCTGGGCAACGCCTGGAGGCGGGGTGGAACAGGGTGAGACTTTCGAAGCCGCTGCTATCCGTGAAGCCCCTGAAGAATTAGGTCTGGACCAGATCGATTTAAAACCACTGTGGGATACCACAGCAGAGTTCGTATTTATTGATCGTCCAGTTCAGCAGCAGGAAAGATTCTTTCTCGCCAAGATTGGACAGCTTGAACTTACGGAACGTGTTCGGCTGGTTCATCAGCAAGAAGGTATTGTGCAAGTGCGCTGGTGGAGCATCGCTGAACTCGAAGAAACCCGGGAGTTGGTTTTTCCGGAGGAACTACGAAC
>CAMAWS010000203.1 GCA_945861845.1 Candidatus Sulfopaludibacter sp. SbA3
CCGCATCACGGTTTCCCGCGTGACCGATAATGGCCAGGTCGACATGACGCGTCCGCTGTGTCCCTATCCTCAGTTTGCGAAGTGGAAAGGCGCCGGCTCCACCAATGACGCCGAAAATTTCACCTGCCAGGCAAAGTAAGGCACAACCCCTGTGGGCACGGGGCTTCAGCCCCGTGCCAAGTTCCAGGAAATTTCATGTTTGATCCTGGCACGGGGCTGAAGCCCCGCGCCCACAGGTAGACCGAAAAACCAGCAAAAGCTTTGATGGTTTTCATCTCCTTGTTGTATCCTTCCGATGGCATTCAACTCTTTATATCCACAACATTTGACTAGAGTTCAAGAAGCCAGGGGCAATTCATGAAGAAAAGAATTTTTCTGGTTGGCTCGGTCGCGATTATCTCAGCAGTTTTCGCCGTCTCCGGACAGCCCGCCGCTCAGCAGCAGCCATCGACTCCAGCCGCTTCTCCGCAACGTGCTCTGCTCGATCAGTATTGTGTGAGTTGCCACAACCAGAGGGCAAAAGCGGCGGGCATCCCGCAGGGAAGAATAACTCTGGACGATCTGGACCCATTGCGTGTGAGCGAGCACCCGGAAGAATGGGAAAAGGTAGTGCGAAGACTGCGCTCAGGCATGATGCCTCCGGCCGGCGCGCGCAGGCCCGATGCCGCCGCCAATGAGACATTTACGGCCTGGCTTGAAAACGAACTGGATCGCAACGCCGTGCACAGGCTTCCGCCTCCGGGAATCCATCGTCTCAATCGGACCGAATACGCGAATGTCATCCAGGATCTGCTTTCGCTTGAGATCGATACGACGAAGTTCCTGCCTGCCGATGACTCCACCCGTGGTTTCGACAACATTGCAGGCGCCCTTCAGTTGTCTCCGGCATTATTGGAAGCTTATATATCGGCCGCGGGAAAAATCAGCCGCCTTGCGGTCGGCAACGTGAACGCCCCGAGTCAGACGGTCTATCGGCTGCCGGAAGATGCAACGCAGAATTATCCTGTCGAAGGCATGTCGTTCGGAACCCGCGGTGGCATGCTCGTTCGCCACGAATTTCCTGCCGATGGCGAATATTCCATCAGGATCATTCCCATAACCCGCGGCAATATGGGCAACAACACGACGTTCGGCGAGATTCGCGGCGAAAAACTCGAGGTTCTCCTGGATGGAGAGAGAGTCGAGTTGGTCGATTGGGATCGCGGAACCGCCCGCGGTCAGGACCCGGCTGTGAAGTTTGCCGTGAAGGCGGGCATACATTCGGTCGGCGTGACTTTCCTGGCTACAAACTTTGCGCCCACGCTGGATATTAACGACCAGTTTCTCCGGAGCACCATCGAAACCGGCGGTATTCCGGGATTTACGTTCTTCCCGCATGTCGGTAGTTTCAGGATCGACGGACCTTACAACGCGGCAGGCGCCGACGACACTCCAAGCCGGCGGCGGATTTTTACATGCCGCCCGGCGAACGCCGGCCAGGAAACTGCTTGCGCCCGGCAAATCCTTTCGACGCTTGCACGACGGGCGTTTCGGCGGCCCGCTACCACAGCGGATGTGGCCACACTGATGCAGTTCTATGAGAACGGCCGCGCCGGCGCCAGCTTCGACAGCGGAATAGAAATGGCCCTTCGCCGGATTCTTGCGGATCCGAAATTCATCTACAGGCTTGAAGTAGAGCCGGCAAACGTAGTTGCCGGGAAGCCCTATCGCATCAGCGACCTGGAATTGGCGTCGCGGTTGTCGTTCTTCCTGTGGAGCGCCAATCCCGACGACGAGTTGATAAACCTCGCGAGCCAGGGAAGATTGAAGGACCCCGCGGTTCTTGAACGGCAGGTGCGCCGCATGGTCGCCGATCCCCGCGGCGAGGAGTTCGTTTCCAACTTTGCCGGGCAGTGGCTCAACCTGCGTGGATTGACCAGCCAGCAACCGGTTGTGCAGATGTTTCCTGATTTTGACGACAACCTGCGGCAGGCCTTCCGGCGCGAAACCGAATTGCTCTTCGACAGCATCGTCAAGGAGGATCGCAACATTATCGACCTCCTGACCGCGGACTACACCTTCGTTAACGAGCGGCTGGCCAGGCACTACGGGATCCCTAATATCTATGGAAGCCACTTCCGCCGCGTCCAGCTTGGACCCGAGCTGGATGTTCGCCGCGGTTTGCTCGGCAAGGGAAGCGTCCTTACGGTTTCATCCCAGCCTGGCCGGACGTCGCCGGTGCAGAGAGGAAAGTGGGTGCTGACGACGTTGATGGGAGTCAATCCGCCGGATCCGCCGCCAAATGTCCCGCCTCTCAAGCCAAAGGCCGATGACGCCGCGGGTAATTTGAAACAGCCATCCATGCGCGAGCGAATGGAGGAGCACCGGAGTAATCCGGCTTGTTCGGGTTGCCACAAGATCATGGATCCGATCGGTTTCTCACTTGAGAACTTCGATGCGGTCGGCATGTGGAGAACACAGGAAGACGGAACGCCGATCAATGCCGTGGATCAGTTGTATGACGGCACCAGAATCGAAGGCGTCACGGGACTCCGCCAGGCAATGCTGCGCTACTCGCCGCAGTTCGTGCGGAACGTGACCGAGCGGTTGATGACTTACGCGCTGGGCCGCGGAGTCGAGTACTACGACATGCCCGTGGTTCGCTCGATCGTAAGCGATGCCCAGCGAAACAATTTCCGTTTCACGTCGCTGATTCTCGGCATCGTCAAGAGTGAGCCATTCCAGATGAATATGAAGGTTCAGCAGAGCAGCAATAACTAGTGAGCATTCAGGAGACGAATAATGTTCATAACTAAGAAACACCTTTCTCGGCGGACATTCCTGCGTGGCGCGGGCGCGACACTGGCCCTGCCTTTGATGGAATCCATGCTGCCGGCACAAACGCCCATCCGTAACACGGCAGCGAATCCGAAGCCGCGATTCCTGGCGACCTTCATGCCTCACGGCATGGCGCCGGGATACTGGGTCCCCGAGGGAGAGACGGGTTTCAAGTTTCCATACATCATGGAATCGCTCGAGCCGTATCGAGATAAAACGGTGGTTCTGAGCGGAATTTACTGCACTTCGGCCGAGCCTCCCCCGGGAACCACCGGTGCGGATCACTGGGTCGCTTCGGCATTTCTCTGCGCAAGCAAGCCGAAGAAAACCACGGGAGCCGACATCTGGAGCGGTACGACCATCGACCAGATGATCGCCCAGAAGATCGGCCAGGAGACGCTCCTGCCATCGCTTCAGCTTGCCGTCGAGGATCCGGGATCGAATTCGAGCAACTGCGGCGAAGGCTATAGCTGCGCCTACACGAACTCCATTTCATGGTCTGCGCCGAACAGGGCACTGCCTATGGAGATTAACCCGCAGGTTGTTTTCGAGCGCCTGTTTGGCGATGGCGCCACTGCGCAGGAGCGGGCGACAAGAAGGGAACAGGACCGCAGCATTCTGGATTCTGTTACCGAGAGCCTGGCCAGCCTCAAGAAAGAATTGGGCGCCAGCGACAAACTGCGGCTGGACCAGTACCTGTCTGACATTCGCGAGATCGAGCGGCGTCTGCAGATTGCGGCTAAAGCCACGTCCCAGGCCCCATCCACGGGCGTTCCCTACGGCGTGCCCGAGTCGTTCGATGAACACGTGAAACTGCAGATCGACCTGCTGGCGCTGGCGTGGCAGGGAGACATTACCCGCGTCGCCACCCTCCTGGGAGCGCGCGACCTGACTGGGCGCGTGTATCCGGAGAGCGGCACCACTACCAGTTTCCATGGGGCATCGCATCACGCGGAAGAGCCGGCCAGGATCGCCGACTATGCCAAGATGAATCGCTATCATGTCGCCACGCTCGTGGCGTACCTGGCCAATAAACTGCAGTCGATTCCGGATGGCGATGGCACGTTGCTCGATCATTCCCTGACTCTCTACGGAACCAACATGGGTAACTCGAATCAGCACTTGCACTACGATGTTCCGCACATCCTGCTCGGCGGCGCTTCAGGAAAGCTCAAGGGCGGACGGCATCTCGGCTATCCGACAAGGACAGTCAATAGCGGAAACCTTCTGCTGAGCGTGATGGACATGTTCGATATTCACATCGACAGCATTGGAGACAGTACCGGCCGGCTCGAGAATCTCTAGAGGAGTGAATTCAAATGCTCAGTAAACGAATAGTGGGAAGCTGCGCTGCCGCCCTGGTGTTGTCGGTTGCAGGTTTCGCCGCCACGGCAGATATCGCGGACGCCGTAATGAAGGGCGACAAGGCCGCAGTGCGCACGCTGCTCAACCAGAAGGCTGATGTGAATGCTCCCCAGGCCGATGGAGCGACAGCACTGCATTGGGCTGTCTTCAGGGATGACCTTGAGACCGCGGATCTCCTGATTCGTGCCGGCGCCAATGTGAGTGCCAGGAATCGTCCGGGGATGACGCCGCTTTCGCTTGCCGCCGTTAACGGCAGCGCCCCGATGATCGGGAAATTGTTAGCCGCCGGCGCGGATGCGAATGAGCGCCTGGCCAATGGCGAGACTGCCTTGATGATGGCATCGCGTACCGGCAAAGTCGATGCCATGAAGGCGCTCATCGATCGCGGCGCCGACGTGAACGCTGTCGAGAACCTGCGCGGGACTACGGCCCTGATGTGGGCCTCAGCGCAGGAACATCCGGCTGCCGTGAAGTACCTGATTGAGCGTGGCGCCGACATGAAGGTTCGCTCCAAGGCTGTTCCGATTGGCAGGGGGCCATATCTTGCTCCAACTCCAAAGGAGCGGATACAGCAGGTGGCAGGAGGTACTCAGAATTTCATTCAGGGCGAGCAGCCCCTGGCTGGCGGTGGAAGCAACCAGCCTGCTGGAGTAGAAGTTGGGGGTGGCGGTGGCGGCGCGGTACGAGGAATCACCAATAAGGACGATCCGAACCAGGCCGGCGGCCTCACGGCCATGGTATTCGCGGCGCGCCAGGGCGATCTTGAAACCGTCAAGGTATTCGTCGATGCCGGTGCCGATGTGAACCAGGTGACGCAGTACGGGTGGAGCCCTTTGCTTGCGGCCACCAAGAACGGCTACTACACCGTCGCAAAGTACCTCATTGAGAAAGGCGCCGACGTCAACCTGGCGAACAAGGGTGGCTGGACGCCACTTTACCTCGCCACGGACAACCGGAATATTGAAGGCGGAGATTACCCGACCCGTAAGCCGGATATCGATCACCTCGAATTCATGAAGTATCTGCTTGATAAGGGCGCCAATCCGAACGCGCGGATGATCGACAGCACCGAGACGCGAACAATCTTCACGCACCAATGGCTGTACGAAGACGGCGCGACGGCATTGCTGCGCGCAGCCCAGTCCGGCGACATAGCCTTGATACGCCTGCTGCTGCAGTATGGCGCCGACCCCTTGGTCAAAACCGAGAACGGTGATACCGCGTTGATGGTTGCTTCAGGCATCGGCTGGGTTGAAGGCGTGACCCGCGAATTGTCCCCGGCCGAAACGCTTGAAACCGTGAAACTCCTGCTGGAAAAGGGCAGCGACGTAAACGCCATCAATGGAGAATTGCGAAATGCGCTTCACGGCGCCGCGCACAAGGGGCGTAACGATGTGGTTCAACTGCTGGTGGATCACGGCGCCGACATCCAGGCCAACGATATCGGCAGCCGCGATACCGCTGCCGGCCATTTAATCGGCCGAACCTTCATACCGCTGGATTACGCGGAAGGTCTTGTCCGCGTAGGCGTGCAGTCGGCGATTCCGCATCCGGAGACTGCCGCGCTGCTCCGCAAATTGATGTCGGAGAGGGGCATTCCGTTGCCTGCCGTCAATCGCGATCCGCGATCGATATGCATCACCGCGGCGTGTGCGCCTCCTGCCAACCAGTAAGGGAAGATGAGTTGGTTTAAGGCGACCCTCTGGTTCTGGGTGACGGTTGCTACCGCGGCAGTCGCCTTTTCCGCAGCCCAGGAAGCGAAACTGCCCGACGGTGAAGGCAAGGATCTCGTCGCAGATCGATGCACCATCTGCCACAGCCTGGATCGCATCGTGGAAACACGTACGTCGAAAGCCGGATGGGAAGGCATTGTGAAGCAGATGCTCGCTGAAGGCGTGCCTTTGGAGAGCGAAGAAATTCCAGTCGTCGTCAACTATCTCGCCAAAAACTTCGGACCCAGGAATTAAATAGGGACAGTGAGCAATTTCCGTCGGAAATTGCTCACTGTCCCTATTTAGTTTCGGTTGATTTCTTTTGACGCATCGCACAAGCCGGTGGTTAACTGCGCACACCTTTACACGCTGGACAATAGAACAAACTCTGAGTGGGCGGAAGCGTTCTACACGATGAGGAGTCACACATGAAACGACGAATTGCGTTACGTCTATTAATAGGCGGTGTATTGCTCGTCGGCGCCTCAGGCGCCCTCTGGGCCCAGGCAACCGCCCAGATCAGTGGCACGGTCGCAGACTCCACCCGC
>CAMAWS010000204.1 GCA_945861845.1 Candidatus Sulfopaludibacter sp. SbA3
AGTTATTAAATGCTCAGACGAGTCCGGCCTTGTACAACGCCAGCAGTTTGCCCCATGCGCGATCCGCATCCGCCTTGCTGTAGATAGGCTGTCCAGTTGGTTGCATTGGCATATCGGGTACGCACCAACCATGCTGCGCCTGCGAGTACACCTCTATTTCGGCGGGCACTTTAGCGGCGTCGAATACTTCCTTCAGCTTGGTCTTGGCGTCCGGTTGCTGCATATCGTCGTTCGCCGCGACTCCGAAGTACATTCGGGCCTTGATCTTGGGTGCGAGCAAGTGCGGGCTGTCTGGGGTCGCTGTGACCAGGCCTCCGCCGTGGAACGATGCGCCGGCGCCTATGCGGTTCGGCACGGCCGCTGCGGTCCTGACCACGAGCGGTCCGCCCATGCAGTAACCCTGCGTGCCGATCTTTTTCGCCCGATCCACCGGGCGCTGCGTATCGAGCCAGGCAATGAACGCCGCCGCATCTTTTTCGGCTGCTCCCGCTGCGTTGATCGATCCCATGAGCGGCGTGAGCTTGCCCCGCTGGGCCGGATCGCCGAAGTTGAAATTTGATGCGTTCTCAAACACCGGCGACTTGGCCACCCGGTAATACGGGTTCGGCACGAGCACCGAATAGCCATCCGCAGCCAGCCGCTTGGCCATGTCGCGCATGGACGGCCGCAAACCAAACGCGTCCGGCCAGATCAGGACTGCCGGGAACGAACCCGTTGCCGGGTGGATAAAGGCCGCATCGCAGGCGCCATCAGGCGTTTTGATTTCGACATTTGTTTCGACGATGCGCTGCTGCGCCAACGCCTCAGCTCCTGTCGCCACTGTAATACCCGCGGCTACGGTCATTGATACGAATTCTCGTCTTGTGATGTCGTCCTCTTTCATGAATGTTCCTCCTCGTATGGGCGAGATCATACCGCGCTCCTCGTCGTTATCAAAATGGGTCCCTTCATTGTGCAGCGCGGCTGATGTTATCCTAGCCGCCGTGCGCAGAGTTGTAAGTTTTGCACTATTGATGGTGTGCGTTTCCCTTGCCGGGTGCGGTTATCGACTGGCCGGGCAAAGGCTGAACAATGTCAACAATGGCCAGGGCCGCACGATCGCCAGTCCCACGTTCACGAATCGAAGCACGACCTACAGGATCGAGCAGCGCCTTTCCGAGGCCGTTCGATTGGAACTCATACGTCGTACACGCTACAAGGTTGTTCCCGAAAACACGGGCGACGTCGTCGTGTCCGGAGAAGTGCTGAGTGTCAACGCCACTCCCATCCTTTTTAATGAGCAGGGGCGTGCCTCGTCTTTCGGCCTTCTTGTGGATGTCAGCATCCGCGTTACAGACAGCCGGACTGGTAACGTGCTCTTTCAGAACGATCGGTGGACGTTTCGCGAAGTCTTCGAATTGGCGCAAAACTCCGCCGAATTCGTCCCGGAAGACACGGCGGCTTTTGACCGCCTTGCGCGCCGATTCGCATCTTCTTTCGTCGGCACATTCTTGGACGCACGGTAATGAAATTTTCCGAATTCCGCCAATACCAGCCCAAGTCGAATCCCACCGTTATCGGGTTCGTCTGCAAAGACGATTTTCTTGTCGATGAATCCCGCACCATATGGGATCGCATATTCGGGGGAAACTGGCTGTTCGAGAAAGTAGTCGCGAAGGAATTTCAGGAGATCCCGGACGCGCGCATCAGGGACGAGGCGTTGACGCCGTCTTTGTTTTCGCAGAATCGCGTGTTCATCGTGACCGGTGCGGACAAGTTGCTCAAGGCGAGGATGGAGGAACTGGCCGAAATTCAATCCATCCCCAAGTCATCGTTGAAAGTGGTGTTGGTTGCGGATACCCGCAAGTCCACTGCCGCGTGGCCCAAGACCATTCCTGTCATCGAAATCGACGAACTGAAGCCGGCAGATGCGGCTCGCTGGATTGTTGACCGTTACAAGGTCGGCGTGGAAATCGCCCGTTACCTTGTGGAGAACCTCGGGACCGAGCTTTACCAACTGGACTCCGAGATTCGAAAGCTGCAGACCTATGCCGGCGGGCGGGCGCTGGAAGTTCGCGACATCGATGTCTTGATTCTCAGATCCGAGCAATTTGGACCATTCGAACTCGACGACGCCTTGTTGTCGCGCAACTACAGGAGGGCGGTCGAGGTTGTCGGGGCAATGATGGAAAATGGTTGGGAGCCGCTGCAGATACTGGGGCGAATTGTGCGCGTGTGGCGGCAGCTACTGATAGGCAAAGCCCTCGCAGGGAAGAGAAGCGCGAACGAAGTGGCTGCCGCGGCGGGGGTTCCACCATTCAAGTCCGGCGACTTTGCAGCCGCGTGCAAGAAATATGAATGGAAGCGAATCGCCGGCGGGTTCCGGGAATTGCTCAAAGCCGACCGGGCGTTCAAAAGCTCGACCCCGAATGCCGAAGGGTACCTGGATGTCATGTTGTGGAAGCTGATCGCGTAGTTCTACTGCGGGCGCGGCTCTTCAGCGCCGTGGAACGGTCGAGAAACTGTCTTCTTGATTGAGCCTTTCGCGGGGCTGAAGCCCCGGGGGCCACAGTTACGCGGTGGGGTTGTTCGCCGCCTTCGCCAGGCGGGATTTGTACCGTCGTGCCGTATTCTTCTTGATGACGCCCTTTTGCACGGCGCGATCGATGTGGCTATGGGTTAACGGCAACAAAGTCTTGGTATCCTCGGCTTTGCCTGATCCAATTGCCACTTTCAGTTTCTTCATCTGGGTCTTGAGCTTATGCCGATTCATCTGGTTGAGTGAATTCCGCTTCTCGCTCTGTTTATGCCGCTTAACTGCGGATGCGTGATTGGCCATCTATTCTCCTTCGAAAACCTCAGATCATAGCAGCATGTTATAATTCGCTCAAGTAGCATGAAGAAAAGCATCAGAATTGGCGATGGGATCGCTGAATTCTTCGGCACACACGACGGGAACGTAAAGTATCTTGAGTCCCTCCTGAACGTCGAGGTTCACCTCGACGAAAACAACGTGATCATCGACGGCGACGACGCGAGTGTGCTGCTCGTTGAACGTTTAGTCGGCGACTATGTGCAGCTCCGATCTGAGGGCGTGAAGTTCTCGAACGACGACCTGAAGTCGATGATCCGTATCATCTCGGAAGACACTTCGCAAAGCCTGCGCGGCGTCGTTTCCAGTTCGAAGTTTCTGCAGGCAGGGAAGAGAACTCTCACCCCTAAGACGCTCAATCAGAAACTTTATATTGAAGCCATTGAAAAATACGACATGGTATTCGGTATCGGTCCTGCCGGCACGGGCAAGACCTATCTCGCCGTAAGCATGGCGGTACGCGCGTTGATCGAGAAAAAAGTAAACCGGATCGTGCTTACCCGGCCCGCGGTTGAGGCGGGCGAGCGGCTGGGCTTCCTGCCCGGCACGCTTCAGGAAAAAATCGATCCGTACCTGAAACCGCTTTATGACGCCTTGTACGACATGCTGGACGTGGAGAAAGTCGACCGCCACCTCGATCGGGGCATCATTGAAATTGCCCCGATCGCATTCATGCGCGGGCGAACATTGAATGACGCGTTTGTCATTCTCGATGAAGCCCAGAACACCACACCGGAACAGATGAAGATGTTCCTCACGAGGATCGGCTTCAACAGCAAGGCGGTCATCACGGGTGACATCACGCAAGTCGACCTACCCTTCGGGAAACTGTCCGGCCTGATTGAAGCCCGAACCGTCATTTCCGGAGTCGAGGGAACTTCATTCATCCACTTCAACGAGAAGGACGTCGTGCGGCATCCACTGGTGCAGCGTATTGTCCGGGCCTACGAGACCTATTCGGCACAGAACGCCGCGCGCCAGCAGTCACTGTCATTCGGACAGCAGGCCGCCGAACCCGAGGCTTAGCCGCGACGAATATGGCAACCCCGCCGGTACGCAACTTTCTTCTCCTGAACCGCCAACGCAAACATCCGATTGACAGCGCCGGGGTGCGGGCCTTTTTGTCGGCCGTGATTCCAGCGCTTGGAGCAAAGCATGAATCGTTCTCGATCGTCTTCACGACCGATGAGGTGATTCGCCGGTATAATCGCGATTATCGCGGCTACGACAAGGCCACGGACGTACTGTCGTTTCCAGGGGATGACGACTACCTCGGCGATATTCTCATATCTTCGGAAACTGCATATAATCAGGCGCGCAAATCCCGCAGCCTCAATTTTGAAGCGAACATCCGGCGGCTCTTACTGCACGGGCTTCTTCATTTGAGGGGCTACGATCACGAAACCGATAGCGGCGAGATGAGGGCCATCGAGCGCCGCCTGCGGAGGAAGTTCCGTTGTTAATGCCCTTGTTAATAAAATGCTGAGCGGATACGAAGTTCTCATAGCCATTCTTTTCATCGTCGCGCTTGTCGTGATGTCGGTAATCGACTTCGCTTTCAGCAGTGTGAACAAGATTTCCGTCAGGCGGCTGCTCGATAATCCGAAAGCGAAGTCCGCTCCCGTTCTCGCCCAGCTCCTGGAGATCCGCACGGAAGTCCAATTGTCTGTCCACATTCTCATCCAGTTGCTGATCGTATCCGGCGCGGTGTTCCTGTTTGGAGCTTTCGGGCGCCGCGAGATTCCTTACGTAGCGGGTATGCCTGGAACGGTTGCAGTGATGTTCCTGATCATTCTCGCGTTCCGGCACCTGGTTCCCCGGCTGATTGCGATGCGGAATCCGGAAATCGTGTTGATGCGATTGTTTCCAGTTTTCAGGCTGGCGCATTATGCGCTACGTCCTTTTTCGCGTTTGCTGATGGGCATCATGAACTACTTCCACAATTGGGAGGAGGAAATGGAGCCCGCCCGGGAAGAAGAAACGTCTGAAGAGGAAATCCAGGCATTCATAGATGCCGGGCAGGAAGAGGGAATTCTCGAGCAGGAAGAAGGCGAGATGATTCAGTCGATTGTTCATTTTGGCGACAAGGTTGCCCGTGAGGTGATGACCCCGCGAACGCAGATTGTCGCAATCGACATCAATTCACCGGTCGAAAAGCTCCTGAATCTGATCACCACCAAGCGCCGCACGCGGATTGCGGTATATCGGGATGATCTCGACAACATCGAGGGAATTATCCACGAGCGTGACCTGCTACGCGTCTGGCAAAAGGGCGAGAAAATTGACACTCTTCGATCTCTCGTAAAACCGGTGAATTTTATTCCCGAAACGAAGCCCGTGGACGACCTTCTTCAGGAGATGAAAGGCCAGGGCGACCAACTCGTGCTGGTTGTGGACGAATACGGCGGAATTTCGGGGCTCATTACCATGGAAGATCTCGTCGAAGAGATCGTTGGGAATATCCATGATGAGTCCGAGAGCGATGGCCAGAAGATTATTGAGGAGAGTGATGGCGTATACGTAGTTCCCGGCAGCCTTGAGCTGTCAGCAATCGAGGAAAAGCTCGGCGGAGCGCTCGTGAGTGACACGGAGTGCACGACGATTGCGGGCGCGGTGGTCGAGCTGTTTGGAAGGCTGCCCTCCCCGGGAGAGAAAATCGAACATCAGGGAATTCAGATTGAGGTGTTGGATGCCGACCGCCGGAGAGTGCATCGCTTGCGGTTGAAGTCGCTGGTGCCTAAGCGGATCTCAATCTAGGCATTCCAGGAAAATCAACATGCCTAAATCTGGATTTGTTTCACTTATCGGCCGCCCGAATTCCGGAAAATCGACCCTGCTCAATCGATTTGTCGGCGAGAAAGTGTCTATCGTCACCGACAAGCCGCAGACCACGCGCAATATCATCCGCGGAATTGTTACGAGGCCGGAAGGCCAGATCGTACTGCTCGACACGCCGGGGATTCACAAGCCAATCCACCGCATGAATGAGCGGATGATGAAGTATGTCCGCGATGCGATGTCGGAGGTCGACCTGCTGTTGTTGCTGGTGGATGCATCGGCGTCGTTTGGACGGGGCGATGAGTTTACGCTGGAGCTGGTGAAGCCATTGTCCGTGAAGAAGATTCTGCTGCCGAACAAGATCGACCGGATTGCCAAGAAAGATCTTCTTCCCCTGATCGACCACTATTCCAAGCTTGCCGCCTTCGACGAAGTCATTCCAATTTCCGCATTGAATGGGGAAAACGTCGAGATGCTGCTTCAGCAGATATTCAAGTACCTCCCGGAAGGCCCGCAGTACTATCCCGCCGATCAAATCACCGACCAGCAGGAGCGTGGCCTTGCGGCCGAGATCATTCGCGAAAAGCTTATCGTGGCGACCAGGGATGAACTGCCGTATTCGACGGCGGTCGTGATAGACCGTTTTGAGGAAGGCGAAAAAATCCATCGCATTTACGCCAGCATCTTTGTGGACTGCGAGTCGCAGAAAGCCATCGTTATAGGAAAAGGTGGAGAGGTCCTGAAAGCAGTTGGAACGGAGGCCCGGAAG
>CAMAWS010000205.1 GCA_945861845.1 Candidatus Sulfopaludibacter sp. SbA3
CGCGACCTCACGGTCTTTCTCACAACCCACTACATGGATGAGGCGGACAAATTGTGTGACCGCATTGCGATCGTTGACCATGGCCAGGTTGTGGCCCTCGACAAGCCAATGACCTTGAAGGCGTCTCTTCCAGGGAAGAATGTCCTGGAGGTCAGTTTTTCGGCCAATCCTCCAGGTTGGGCCGACCGGCTGAAGGCGCTCCCCGATGTCGAAAGTGTTTCCGACCACGACAATGTCTTCCGGATTTCGTCCCAGAACGGTCCGGCCACGACGATGGCCTTGATGCAGGCCGCTGCGGGCGCGGCCGTTACCGTGAGTTCGTTGTCCGTCCAGAGCACGACGCTCGATGACGTGTTTGTTCACTACACCGGCCGGCAGTTGCGGGACGCCGTGCACGACGCTCCCCAGTATTCGCCGATGATGCGGCGGGAATAGCAGGAGCATTTATGCAGCGAACATGGGCCCTTGTTGAACGTGAGCTTCGCCGGTTCCGGCGCAGCCCGCTATTGATGATCATGTCGATGGTCTTCCCGATGGTTCAGCTGGTAATCCTGGGCTACGCCTTTGGCGGAAACGTGAAAGACCTGAAGCTCGGCGTTATCGACCAGGATGGACGCTTGCCGGCGGTGAGGCTGCGTGAGTTGTTTGGCGCCGTCGCTGCGAATGCCCGCACGTTCGAAACCGTGGACTACAGCGATCCCGGCAAGGCCATGGCAGACCTTCGAAACGGCCGGATTAACGGCATCCTGACCATTCCACCGGATTTCTCGCGCCGGTCGCTTGAGAAGAATGAGCCTCGCATTGCGTTGATAGCCGACAACACAGACAACTTCGTTGCCGCGACGATGGCTGCTTCGCTCAATGGGCTCGTCTCCGCGTACAACGCTCCGGCCACACCTGAGCGGGTGGGTCCAAAGGCCCGGCTCGACGTCGTGGAAGTCTATCCCTACGTTCCTTATCTGCAGTACCTTCTGCCCGGCTCCATCGTAATGTCGATCTTCATGATGGTGATCATCGGCGGCGGAATCATTTACATCGACGACAAGGCGCGGGGCCTGCACGAAGGCTATCTGGTTACACCCATCACAAAATTCGAGCTGATTGCGGGGTTCAACTTATCCGGAACGATCAAGGCAGTGATGTCGGGAACGTTCGTGATGATACTTGGCTCAGCGATCGCCGGCATACCGGATCCATTCGCGCCATTGAGGCTCTTGCGGTTATTCGTCGTCATTGTCGTTACAGCCCTGGCCCTGGTCAGCATGATGTTCCTGATCATGGTGCGGGTGACGGACCCGCTGTTGCCACGCGCCATTTTCGGTTTGCTTAACACCCTGCTCTTCTTTCCGAGCGGCGCCGTCTATCCACCCCAGGCTTTTCCGGCCTGGCTGCGCGCGATCGCCGCCGTCGATCCGTTTACGTATTCAGTCCACGCACTCAAGAGCCTGTTGCTGAAGGACACCGGCTTTAGCGCAATATCAGGAGACCTGCTCTACCTGACCGTATTCAGTGTTGTTGCCATGACTCTCGCCACGCTGCTTTTTAAACGGACGCTGTAACAGAGATCCGGTGACTTTGATCGAACTATTCGATCAAAGTCACCGGATCTCTTGTGGTTACTTGCTGCAACCCTTCTTTGTCTCTTCAAACCCATCGAACAGGCGGCTGGCGTTTGGTCCCGCGAGCGTGTCCATGCGGTGCGGCTGGCCCTTCTCGACGGTATAGCGTGCGACCGTGCCTTTGGCGCGACGCTGTTCCGCTTCCTTCTTCATCTCGCCGTGCCACATGTACTCGTCCAATTCGCCGACATACATGAAGACGCACATTTTCGAAATTGCCTGTAGCTTGGCAGGCGTGGGTTCCCACATGTACCCGGGGAAAGCGGTAACGGAGAGGAAGTACTGCGGGTTGGCGGCTGCGACGTGGAATGCGGCAATTCCCCCGTTTGAAGGCCCGGCGATATGGAACTTGCTATCCTGGATCTTATATTCCGCCAGCATCATCTTCAGGAATTCAGGGAAGATTTGCGCTCCATCCTCAAAGAACAATTGATCGTTCGGGGCGGCTGGAGCGACCACGATATAGCCGCGTTTTTCAGCCTCAGCCTGGAAGTTGCGATTCAGGACGGTGTTCACCGCGTTCATCGTCTGCGGGCCGCCGCCGAAGGCCATGACAGCCGGGTACGCCTTTGCCGAATCGTAGCCCGTCGGAAGGACGACCTTGTAATGGACAGCAGTACCGCCCACATTCTTCGTCTTGTCGAGCATTTCCGCCTGGAGAGGGTGAATTGTGAACGCCAAGAAGGCCGCTGCCGTGGCCAGGAACAGCATCCGCTTCGAACTCACTTGCATCATGTAGAAGGCTCCTTTGGAAACAATAGGAAGGATCTTACAACACGAGGATTCGAATCGCTCCGGGAACGATTTCGATCTCGATTGGCAGCCGGCCGAGCGGTTCTCCGTCGATCTCGATGAACGACGGCTCGCTCGACTCCGCCTTGACACGCTTTGCGCGAAAAGCCTGAACTCTGGGGTGTTGGTAGATGGCGCCGTTGTAGAGGCTTGGAAGGCTGCGCAACATCTGAAATGCGGACAGGTAGCCGATGATGGTCACATCCAGGAGCCCGTCGTCGAGAGACGCGCCTGGGCAGACCCACATGCCCGCACCGTGATACTGGCCATTGCCGATCGCCACATTCGTGATTCTTGCCTCGATGGTCTTCTTATCGTCGAGAGTTACACGCGCGGAGACACCGGCAAATTCGATCGCGGTTCGAAGGGTCGCCGCCAGGAAGGCGATGCGGCCGCCCAGTGGTTTGGATGAGCGGTTCACACGAGCCGCCACCGCGCCACCCATTCCAAAACTCGTCACGTTAATCGAGTAACGCATGGCAGGCCTGCCATCATGCCCCTCGTAGCGAACGCGTAGAACATCGACCAGGCGCGGCTCTTCCCTGAGGATCATCTCGGCGGCCTTTCGCTCTTCCCATGGGAGGTTCAGCACGCGGCGGAAGTCCGAGCCCGTTCCGTGAGGAACGATGGCCAGTTTCGTCTCTGCCGTGATTGCCCGATCGCCATCAAAGAACCCGTTCACCACTTCGTTGATGGTTCCGTCTCCACCGACAGCTACGATCGTTCCGGCGCCTGCCCTGATCGCGTCCGCGGTCAAATCGATGGCGTGTCCGGGACCCATGGTTTCAATCGTGCGAACAGAGTCCGGCAGGTGTGCGCGAACCTTCGCCCACTTAGCGGCGGCCTTTCCATTTGCGGATTTCGGGTTGAGGATCGCGACAATGCTCATGATGTAAATTTCGAAATTGGACGAATCCTGCATCTCAAATCCGAAATCCGAAATCTCAAATTGGAGTACTCGAACCAAACAGTCCAATTAAATATTTCGGATCTCGGATTTGAAATGCAGGATTCGTCCAATTTCAAGATTAATGTCTCCGCAGAAACGCAATCGTATCGCGCAGAGTCTCTTCTGCCGGACGGGTATGCAGGCCCAATTCCGATTTCGCACGGGAATTGTCGAAATACCAGAATCGATAGGCCATCTCGACGGTGGGATCGTCGAGCGGGAACTTGCGGCCCGCAACCGTATACAGTCCCCGAAGCACACTGGCGCCCACGCGCGACCAGCTCTCCGGCATCTCCATCCGAGGCATCTTAACGCCGCTCAGCTTTTCGAGAAGGCCGAAAAATTCCTTCAACCTCAGGTTGTGGGCGCCTATGAGATAGCGACGGCCCGGAACCCCCACTTCCATGGCTCGCGCCAGAGCTTCCGCCGTATCGCGTACGTCCACAAAGTTCAAGCCGCCTGCCGGGACGTTGGGAATCTTTCCACTCAGGTACAACTGGATATCACCGGTCGAAGAAAGCCGTTCATCGCCCGGACCCAGCAGGAGGCTTGGGCTGACAATGATGACGGGCAGCCCATTGTGTGCGTGAAACGACAGGGCGAGCTTTTCCTGGTAAATCTTGCTGAGGTAGTAGGGCCAATGAGCAGCGAGTTCGTTCACGAACGGCGAGTCTTCGTTGTGAATTACCGGCAGGCGGCTGGCGGCGATAGTTCCCGACGATGAAGAAACGACGACTCGCGGGGAGCCCATCCGAAGGGCCGCCTCGCACACGTTACGCGTGCCTTCAATGTGGACATCAAACAACTCGGAAGACCGGCCCTGGTCGCGAGTGACAAAGCCCGCGAGATGAAAAACGCCTTCGACGCCCTCCACGGCTTTGTCCACGGCAGTTCGATCGAGGATGTCGCCATGAATTCCTTCCACGCGTGGCTTGCCGGCCCAGGGGTTCCTGCCGCGGGTAAGGATTCGGATCTCCGTGTCCGGATTCAGCCCGAGCAGTGTCTCAACCAGGTGTGTGCCGAGAAAGCCGGTCGCGCCGGTGACGAGGAATCGCTTCATGCACTGGTTTGCTTGCGTTGCGTGGTGAACATGGGCCTGATCCATCTTTCGATGCCCTTGGTATGAATATTCACCCAGTAATCGGCCCAATCGATGGCTTCAGCATCCCATCCGAGTCGCTTGCGGTCTTCGTTGGTCAGCATGTTTACGGCATCGCGAATATTCTTCGTCTCGAACGTGAAGCTGTTGTGGATCATGAACGGAAGGAACTTATCCAGGGTCTGCTCCTGCATCCGGATCTCGCGGCGCGTTGTGCGCAGGCTTTTCAAATACGTATCGACCTTGCCCGGTCCAAGGAGTGTCTTCGCAAAGTTCAGCGTGGCGTGGATCACATCCAGCCCGCTGTGCAGGCGGGCGCGGCGGGCTTTCAGCGTTTCAACCGTGATGACCTCGGTTTCGACGTAGGTTTTCCAGAGATTGGCCAGCTTGCTGCCGGTCTTCCTGTGCTTGTGCTTGTGACGGGAATTCATGCCCAGAAATGCTACGAGCCGGGGAAGCATCACCGGATTCTCGTCGGCTGTCGCGAGGTGGTATACGGGCTTGTTCTTTCCGCAAAGCACCGCTGCCGTCACGACGAGAATTCCCATGGCGACCAGGTCGACGGGAATGATTTCCAGCGGTCCGTCTTTTCGGACCGGCCATCCTTTAACCCCCTCTGCTCCCATAAGGACGAGCGGAGCCGATGTGGTGAGTCCTTCGTTCCACCCGGGGAAAGGGAATTGCATTGAAGTCTCCACAATAGCCGGCCGCACGATCGCATACTGGATGCCGGGAGTCCTGGCGATGAGCTGTTCGCCCATGCTTTTCGTATAGGTGTAGGTATTGATCCAGCCCCACGCATCGGCTCGCGCCATGCCGCCATCGCGCAAATGCTCGCGCATTACGCGGACACCCGCATCCCGTGTGGCCTCCCGGGTTTCTTCGACGAACTGCTCGCACCATTTCAATTCTTCATCGACGTTGAAGCGCCGGGTGTCGCCGTCGGCTTGTTTTGGGAAGTACCCGATAGTCGGGATGTCTTCTGGAATCCGGCCGTTCTTCTTCCCTGCGACATAGCAGGTGGAAATATGCACGAGCTTCGCTCCAAGCAATTTCACCAGGTCGATGAGGTGCTGAACGCCATAGACGTTCGGAACCAGCGAGTCAGTCAGCGGGGGATCGAATTCGACGAGCCCGGCGAGGTTGACGACCACATCCACCTTGCCCTTGAGTTTCGCAACCATTTCGGGCTCCACGCCGCAGAGCGGCTCGTTGACGTCGCCCTCAACGATCGTCACTTTGCGGCGGAGTTCCTCCAGGCCGATCCGCTGAACGATTGCCTGCAGGGGCGGAGATGGGAGGATCTCGTTGTAGAAACGGTTCTCGCCGGAAACTGAGCGCTTGCGGCGCACCTGCACAACCAGGTGCTTCAGTTCCGGGAAGCGGTCGAGCGCCATCGCCAGCAGGACTTTTCCTACAAAGCCGGTGGCGCCGAGAATGAAAACCGTCTTGTTACTGAACGCGTCAATGGCGGAAATCTCGCCGGTCCCTCGAAGCGGTTTCTGTTCGGCGGCTTCGTACTCGCCGCGCAGGGGATTAAAGCGCCATGGGCTCTTGTAAATCATATTGTCTCTGGCTGGCCCAGGACGTCGGTCATCAGGATCGGCGGAAAATGCAGCAGGCTGACGCTTGGTTTCCGTCCCACGTAGGACTGTGCCATCTCCAACGCCTCGTCCATATTCCTTGCAGTGTCCCAGCCCAGCATTGCGGGCACTCGCTTGTTATTCGCTCCGACAACGATCACCTTGCCGATGTGTTTCTGCCCGTTCTCCGCCCAGTACCACATATAAAAAGGATGAACGCCATGGTAGGCGTTTCCTTCGCGATACATCTTGATGTACGTCGGGTTGGTGGCGAATTCCTGTTCATATTTCTGCTGCATCACCACCGAGTCCCTCGTTTCCGGCAGTATGCGGTTGAAGAATTCGATA
>CAMAWS010000206.1 GCA_945861845.1 Candidatus Sulfopaludibacter sp. SbA3
AAAATAAGTACCAAACTGTTTATAGAAATAAAAAAACGCCCACAGCAACTGATCGTTGTGCCATGGACGTCTTTGTCCTGATTTTAGCTTCTCTGCGGGCCGCTTGCACTATGGTGTGCCGCGGCAAGGGCTAATGATAGCAAAGGAGCGCTCCGAAACCAATGCCAGAACCGGCCATCAATTGATTTTATTAAGGAGCCATTGATTGCCAATTTCGGCGCCGATGGCCCCCCGGTTAAAACACCATCCAGAGAACGATGTCCTTTCTGGTATAGTCATGGACCGGATTGTGGGTCAAAGCCTAGATAGACAAAGGGAAAGGAGAATCCGAAGGTGTCAGATCAGTCCCCTCAGACTCTACTGGTCGAGGATCAAAAAAAAAGCATAGGAAATATTGTAATCAACGATTTCAGTATCCAGGTTGCAACCGTCAACGGCTCCGGCAGCCAATCTTCTAATAGCGTCCTAATGCGTTCTATTTTCCAGATGGGAATTCCCGTCAGCGGAAAGAACTTATTTCCATCGAATATCGCCGGCCTGCCGACCTGGTTTACGATTCGCGCCAACAAAGACGGATGGATAGCGCGACGCAAGGAAATCGATTTTTTAATTGCCATGAACGCGGAGACGGGACGTGAAGATGTCATGTCGCTGGATCCAAACCGTGTCGTCGTTTACGAAGACACGCTGAACCTTAATCAACTACGCAAGGACCTGACATTTTTTCCGGTCCCCTTTGCGAAACTGGCCACTCAGATCACTCCAGACTCCAGGCTGCGCAAACTTCTCGCCAATATGATCTATGTCGGTGTGGTCGGCGAACTGATGGATATTGATCCAGCCCAGATGGAAGCCGCCCTTGGGAAGCAATTCAAGGGGAAAGCCAAGGCTGTGGCCCTGAACAAGCAGGCCCTCGATATCGGCAGAAAATTCGCGCAGGATAACCTCGACAAGAGTCTTGTTCCGTTCCGGTGCAAGCCGATGAATGCGACACAAGGCAAGATCATCATCGAGGGAAATGCGGCCGCGGCGCTTGGCTGCATGTTCGGCGGCGTTACCGTCGCAACCTGGTATCCGATTACTCCGTCTTCGAGCCTTTGCGAAACGCTGGGCGACTTCATGGATGACTATCGGGTGCGTAAGGACGGCAAGGCGACGTTTGCTATCGTCCAGGCCGAGGACGAACTCGCGGCAGTAGGCATGGCGATCGGGGCCGGCTGGGCCGGCGCGCGTTCCATGACGTCCACTGCGGGACCCGGAATTTCCCTGATGCAGGAGTTTGTTGGACTCGCCTATTACGCGGAAATCCCTGTCGTTATTTTCGACGTCACTCGAGTCGGTCCCAGCACGGGGCTACCGACGAGGACACAGCAATCGGACATTCTCTCGATGGTCTATTGCTCACACGGCGACACACAACACATTGTCCTCATTCCAGGCAGTGTCGAAGAATGCTTTGAGTTCGCCTACGAAGCCTTTGATGTTTCTGAAAGATTCCAGACGCCGGTATTCGTCATGTTGGATCTCGACCTCGGCATGAACAACTGGATGTCGGATCCGTTCAAGTATCCGACAAAGAAGTTCGATCGAGGCAAGGTGCTCAGCGCAGAAGACCTTAAGAGACTCGGCTCGTTCGAGCGTTATCGTGATGTGGATGGCGACGGCGTGGGGTACCGCACGCTTCCGGGAACGAAACACCCGGCCGCGGCTTACTTCACGCGCGGAAGCGGACACAACGAGCGCGCTGCCTACAGCGAGCGGCCCGACGACTACACGCACAACATGGACCGGCTTTCCCGCAAGTACGATACTTCGCGCGAGTGGGTGCCAAAGGCGGTAGTCGAGTACACCGAGGGCGCGAGGATTGGATTGCTTGCGTTTGGGACGACTCATTGGGCCATCATTGAGTCGCGCGACCAGTTGACCAAGGAATACAACATCCCGACCAGCTACTACCGCCTGCGCGCGCTGCCGTTCCAGGCCGATCTGCTCGAGTTCTTCAAGCGGCACGACAAGGTCTACATCGTGGAACAGAATCGCGATGCACAGATGGCCATGCTTGCAAAGATCGAATTGCCGGTTGAGCTGATTTCCAAGCTTCGAAGCATTCGGCACTACAGCGGCATCCCAATTGATGCCCGCTTTGTAACCGATGAAGTTGTGGCTGCCGAACGTGGACGAATCGCCGCCGCGGCGCCGTCCATGACATCGCGCAACCCCGTGGGTGTGACCGCTGAAAACGGCAAGCAAGGCCGGAAGGGAGAGAACAAGTAATGTCTACTACTACGCAACCGCCCGCCTCGACACCGAAAAACGTAAACCGGATCGGGCTGACAATGGCGGAATACAAGGGAGCCGACTCGACTCTGTGTGCAGGCTGCGGTCACGACGCGATAACCGCGCAAATCATAAAGGCATTTTATGAATACGGCGTCGATCCCTACATGGTCACAAAGCTCAGCGGTATCGGGTGTTCCAGCAAGACACCCGCGTACTTCCTGAGCAAGTCTCACGGGTTCAATTCTGTCCACGGCCGGATGCCGGCGGTGAGCACAGGGGTCCTGCTGGCCAACAAGGAACTGGTGGCAATCGGCGTCAGCGGCGACGGCGACACGGCCTCGATTGGAATGGGACAGTTCGTTCATCTCCTGCGCCGGAATATTCCGATGATCTACATCATCGAGAACAACGGCGTGTATGGCCTGACCAAGGGACAGTTCTCCGCAACGGCCGACCAGGGCTCAAGGGCCAAAAGCGGCGCGTTGAATGAGCTGCCCGCCATCGACGTGTGCGCAATGGCCATCGAACTCGGATGCAATTTCGTCGCGCGGTCTTTTGCCGGCGATCCGAAACAGATGGTATCCCTTCTGAAGGCCGCCCTCGGCCACAAGGGCACTGCGCTGTTTGACGTGATCAGTCCATGCGTGACTTTCAACAATCATGATGGATCGACCAAGAGCTACAAGTACGCCAAGGATCATGAAGAACTGCTTCATGAAATCTCCTACGTCCCCTTCTTCGAGCAGATCAACGTGGATTACAAGGAAGGCTCTGCCGAAGACGTAAAACTCCACGACGGCTCGCACATCCGCCTGCGTAAGATCGACCGCGACTACGACCCGACGAACAAAGCCGATGCCTTCAACATGCTGCGAAAGGCTCATGAGGCGAACGAATTCCTGACAGGCCTCATTTATATCAACGAGGACAAGTCAGACTTCATAACCCAGTTGAACACGGTGGAAACGCCGCTTTCGCTTTTGCGGCAGGAAGATGTCCAGCCTTCCGCGGAAGATCTCAAGCAGATAATGGCGGAGTTGATGTAGACAGCAGATTCGGATTGCGGACATGGGGAGGCCTGCTTCCCCGGTCCGCAGTCCGAATTCTTTCTATTTCTTCGGAGCCGGTGGACCCTGCGCTTCCATAGCCTGCACTGATCTTCTCGCTTGATCCAATTCACCTCGAACGGCATTCAACCGGTCCTGTGTTTCACCCATGCGTGTCTGAACCTGCCGTCGCGTGGTTTCGTCGGATACGGGCGCAGTAAACTGATTGGTCAGGTCGTTCAATTGCAGTTGAAGAGATGTTTCTTCCGCTTGAAGCTCGCGCAGCCTCGCGCGCTGCTTCTGCATATCGTCGTTCCATTTCTGGACAGGATCGACGGCAGGAGCAGGCGGAGTGGCTGCTGGTAGAGTGGTTGCTGGCTTAGCAGCTGCGGGCGCAGTAGCATTGGGCGCCGCGGGGGCAACAATTGTTTTAGCTTCAGGTGTTTTAGCTTCAGGCGCCGGGGCCGGTGCGGTGGAACGAATACCCTCGGTCGTGACGACACGGGCACTTTGAACCCGCGCTTGACGCGCGCGTTCCTGGCGTGCAATATCCGCCAGAGTTTGAGCCTCAGCGCAAATTACGGCCATAAGGATCAAAATCAGGGGTTTCATGGATCCAATTATACATTTCGGTTGCCACGGCTGCGACGCCGAAATCGCCATCCGCTCTGGATCAGTCATACCAACCTCGTGTCCACATTGCGGGCAGGACTTGAATTTGTCCACCCGGAAGGTCCCGGAAAACGGCAAAAGTCCCACAAGCTGCATCTCGTGCGGACACGGTGACTTTTACATTCAAAAGGATTTCAACCGAAACCTGGGACTCGCCATAGTTATTGCGGGCATCGCCGTCAGCCTGTACTTCTTCTCCCAGGAACAACCCATGCTCGCCATGGGTGCGCTGGGCTTGACCGCACTGGTGGATTTCCTGGTCTACTTCCTGGTGGGCGAGGTCACAGTGTGCTATTCCTGCCACGCTGTCTACCGCGGCTTTGAACGCAATCCGGAACACGAACCGTTCGACCTGAAAAAACTCGAAAAGTACGGCGGCCGCAATCCGCGAGGGTAATTCGGGGACAGACGTATAAATCACCCAATTATGGAAACCTGATTGGGTGATTTCGCCATCGGCTTTCGCGATTTCATGAATCCACTAACGAATTTTCGGAAAGCGCTTCCGGCTTCGGCGTTCCGGCTCAGCGAGGAAAGCCCACGCCGCTCTGGGGCTTAACGGAATACCGGTACCAGCGCATCTTGCAGCATCATCTGGAGCTGTCGCGCCTGCACATTGAGGGGATCGTCCTGAAGAGCCAGGGAAGTCCATTCTGTCGCCAGGCGGCGGGCGTCCGGTTCTCGTGAAATGTTTTCCGTGTAGAGAAGCGCGAGTTCCAGCTTAAGCTTGCTGTTTCGCGGGAACTTCCTGATGGTCGCGCCCAGAAACCCTTTAGCTTCGTCGTAACGCTTCTGTCGCAGAAGAACGGCGCCGATGTTTTCATACGCGAGATAGTAATCACCTGCTTCGACAGACTTTTTGTACTGCTCTAAAGCGCCGGCAAGGTCGCCCTGCTTTTCCAGGATCGCCCCCAGGTTGTTGTGCGAGTACATCCAATTCGGCTGCAGCGCGATCGACCGCCTGAAGTATTCTCCTGCCTCGCCGAGGCGCCCCGCGCGGGCGAGCGCCATGCCGTAATAATTATCGAGCTCATAACTGCCTTGCGGTGAAACTCGGGAAGCAATCTTTATATCGTTTCCATACAGCGACATTTCGTCCTTCCAGTTTTGAGTCCGCAGAATGGTTCGGGCGACGAGCAGTCCGAAGATCGCAAACACTGCGACGTAAGCCAAGCTGCGCGAGCGTCCCCGCAACGTGAGGAGAAGCGGCACGGCGATCATGCTGAAACCGGCCAACACACCAATCATCGGTACATACAGCCACCGTTCGGCGATTGTCATTTCCAGCGGCACGATATTCAGGACAGGCGCCAGCGTAATCGGAAACCATAAGGCAAAGAATGTGAAGTGCCGTGATGTCGTTTTCCACCCATACCAGACGCACATCGCGATAATGGCCAGAACCAACGGCAGTGCGGCCCAAAAACGTACGTCACCCGCGGATTGCACCACAAAGTGGCGGGCGACGGAAAGGTCCACGGGAAAGAATATGATCTTCAGGTACGAATACAGCTCGTAAGGAATCGTCAATAATCGCGTCGCGAAGAGCGCTTCTGAAATCGGAGCGTGAGAACTCGGAACCGATGGAAGCCGAGCCAGCACGAGGCGAAAGAACGCATAAAGGGCCATGACGGCTCCCGTTCCGGCAATCAGTTTCCAGTAGGACGCGCGCTTCGGAGGCTCCAGAAGCCACGTATAAAGAAAAAGGAGGGGAAACGCCACCACCGCCGATTCCTTTGCCAGCAGACCCAGAAAAACGAACGAGAACGCTCCGATGAGGCTGCCTTTGACAAACGCGGTCATGCCAAGAAGCAACAGGAACGCGCACAGAACTTCCCCTGTGCTCCCAATGTAAGCAACTGATTCGACGTTGGCGGGATGGATTGCAAAGACCAGCGCGGCCAGACCGGCAATCTCATAACTGTTTTGCACAGAACGATTTGCCAGGATGCGCTGGACGAGAAAGAACACCAGCACGGCATTTCCAAGATGGACCATGAGCTGAAACAAATGGAAGCCGGTCGGATTCAGTCCCCACACCGCATAGTTCAGCATGTAACTCAAAGTGACGAGCGGCCGGTAGAACGTGCCGACTAGCGTTTCGCCCCCCGAGTGGAACGTGCTGGATGCGAATGCCAGGGGGAGGTTGGCCCAATCGCGAATAAACGTGTTCTTGACGACCTGGTCTTCGTCGTCCCATATGAAGGCATTCGGAAGCCCATTCACATAGGAAAAGAATCCGGCCAGCAGGATCAGGATGATGACGGAGGTCTTCATAAGAAACAGTGAAATGCCGCCCTTATACCACGATTGAATTGACACCCCTCAGTCGATTGCTATAATGCCCCTAAGTTTTTGTATCAAAAGAGTCAACTCA
>CAMAWS010000207.1 GCA_945861845.1 Candidatus Sulfopaludibacter sp. SbA3
TCAGGGGGAACTGGCGATATACAACGCGCAGCTTGCCGGCATAGTTCTCTTCGATCAGCTTGAGAGTTGGATACAGGCCGCCACAGAACGGGCACTCAAAATCGGCGAACTCGACCAGCGTTACGGGAGCGTTGGCGGGACCGCGAGAGGGATGGCCCGCCGTCGCCACGTCCATCCGTACCGGATCGAGATTCGTTGTCACGCTGTACTTCTGCTTCAGCCTCTGGACGAGAGGACCGCGAAGGCGGCGCCGGACCTGGTCCATCATGAACTGACGCACCTGCGGCAGGGCCTCGGCTTTCGGCACGGGAATCTGGGCTTTGTTCTCCTCGTAGAAAGAATCGACCTCTTCGGGAGACGGCGTCGGGACATTGCTTTCGATCTCGATTCCCAGAAGCTCTTCCTTCGTCATCTTCAGGCTGGCTGCTTCCGCGGCCAGGACCTTTTCTTCGACGAGCGAGTCCAGAAACCTCCACATGACCTGAAGCTTCTGCCTCGCATATGCGGCTTCTGGCTGCGGCCGGTTCGCTTCGAGCTTTTGCAGTTCGGCGGCGGCTGCCCGAGCCACCTGGTCTTCCGTGATGACTTCGCCGTTGACGACGGCGGCTGTCTTGGAACCCTGTGCACCTGCCAACGAGGACACTGCTGCCATTGCTGTCAGCGTCAGCGTCCCAAGAAATATCAAGCTACGACGTGATTTCATTTGGTAGCTCCTTTAACCTATGTCCACCGTGCGGAAACTTTTCGAATGCGTTCGATTGCTTCCAGGATATTCGGCAGCGAGTTTGCGTAACTGAATCGCAAATATCCCTCTCCGTATTCGCCGAAGGACGATCCGCTCAGCGAAGCGACACCGCCCTCGTTCAGCAGCAGGTCCGCAAGGGCTTTAGACTGCATTTTCGTCCCGCTGATATTGGGAAACGCGTAAAAGGCGCCCGGTGGAAGGGAACACTTGAATCCTGGAATCTCATTCAGGCCTTTGACGATGGCATCGCGCCGTTTGCGAAATTCCCCAACCATGGCCGTTACGCAGTCCTGTGGGCCCTTAAGCGCCGCCATGCCCGCGCGCTGCGTGAAACTGGCAGTGCACGAGTTGGAGTTCACGGTCAGCATGTTTACGGCATTCGCCAGCCATACGGGCATCACTCCATAACCGAGTCGCCATCCGGTCATCGAGTACGTCTTGGAAAATCCATCAAGGATGATCGTCTTGTCCGCCATTCCGTCGAAGCTTGCGATGGATGCCGGTTCCTGCTCGTACCAGATTCGCGAGTAAATCTCGTCGCTCAGCACCATGACGTCGCGTTCCCGGAGCATTGCAGCCATTTGCGCCAGGTCTTCCTTTGGAATGACGCCGCCGGTTGGATTGGCGGGCGAGTTCAGAATCACCAGCTTGGTCTTGCTGGACAGCCGGTCGCCGAGGACATTCAAATCGAATGAGAATCCGCGGCTTTCCACTAGCGGCACCGGAACCGGTTTCGCTTCGAGGAAATTGATCATCGACTCGTAAATCGGGAATCCCGGATTTGGATAAATCACCTCGTCTCCCGGTTCGAGAAGAGCCATCATGCTGAAGAACATGGTGGGCTTTCCGCCCGGAACGACACATACATTTTCCGCCCCTACTTTGATGCCGCGCGTTCGAGAGACTTCGGCGGCGATCACTTCGCGAAACTCCGGAAAACCGGGAGTGGGACCGTACTTCGTCCAGCCTTCATCGAGGGCGCGCTTGCCTGCGTCGACGACATGAGGAGGCGTGGGGAAATCGGGCTCGCCGATCTCCAGATGCACCACGGTGCGGCCCAGCTTCTCGAGCGCCGTGGCTCTGGCGAGAACTTCGTATGCGGATTCCGTCCGCATGCGGGACATTTTTTCAGCTAGTCTCATGGCTTTAGTGGTTCGGGACGGCCGACTGCCGCGTCCCAAAGCCGGAGAAGTATACACTGGACAATTCCGCCCTTGACGTCGAAGTTGCAAAAAAGAGTAGAATGATATTTTGCAATTTCGCCGGTGGCGAGCCCCGTCGGCGCATCTTCATGACTGACTTCGCTATCTAACAAAATGAAAACGGTCAAAAAATCCAAAACCAAGCTTGAGAAAGCGCATATCTCCCTGCGCGTGAACGGCGAGAGCGTCGAGGTCGCGTTTGCTCCGCACAAGACATTATTGGAAGTGTTGCGAGAGGACATGGGCCTCACCGGCACCAAACACGGCTGCGAACTGGGTGAGTGCGGTTGCTGCGCCGTCCTGGTCGATGGCCAGCCGGTTCTTTCATGCCTGGTTTTAGGCCTGGCAGTGGAGGGCCGCGAAGTCGCAACGATCGAAGGCATGGCGGACGGGACGAGCCTCCATCCTCTACAGCAGACATTTGCCGAGCTTGGCGCCGCTCAATGCGGTTACTGCACCCCGGGATTCCTGCTGACTGCCAAGGTGTTGATCGAGAAAGACGCGAAGCCTACCCGCGAAGAAATAAAGGAAGCGCTCGCGGGCAACATCTGCCGTTGCACCGGCTACATCAAGATATACGAAGCCGTGGAACTGGCTGCAGCCAGGATGCGTGGCGAGCAGGCAGAACCTGCAGAGGAGAGCATTTATGGCCGGCAGTAACGGTTCCAAAAGGAAGAGTTTGAAGGTTATTGGAAAGCCGTTCCACAAGGTGGACGTCAAAGCCAAGTGCACAGGTGAAGCTTTGTATGCCGACGACCTGACGCTCCCGCGCATGCTCCACTGCAAACTCCTCCGCAGCTCCGTGCCGCACGCTCGAATCGTGAAGATCGATACTTCCAGGGCGGAAGCATACCCGGGCGTGAAGTATGTCCTGGTTGGGAAGGACCTGCCGACCAGCTTCGGCGCCCTGCCCGTAAGCGAAGACGAGCACGCCCTGTGCATTGAGAAGGTCCGGTTCGTGGGCGATCCCGTGGCAGCCGTTGCCGCCATTGACGAAGACACAGCCACTGAAGCCCTGGACCTCATTGACGTCGAGTACGAGCCGCTTCCGACCATCACCTCGATGCAGGAGGCCTACGATGTCTCCGACCCCCGTATCCACGAATACGGCGAAGACGGAAACATCCATCGCAAACAGGTTTACGAATTCGGCAGCGTGGAAGCGGGCTTTGCTGCGGCGGACTACGTTCGGGAAGATATTACGTTTTACGAAGGCAGCACCCACCTGGCGCTGGAACAGCACGCGAGCCTGGCTCACTACAGCCACGACAACAAGCTCACGCTCTGGAGTTCCACTCAGGACATGCATTACCTGCATCGGCACCTCGCCCAGGTGCTCCAGATTCCTACCAACAAGATTCGCGTTATCGCAACGCCATGCGGCGGCGGTTTTGGTGGCAAGTGCGATCCGTTCAACCACGAGATTGTGGTGTCGAAGCTCGCGATGATCCTGCGGCGTCCGGTAAAGATCTGCCTGACGCGCGAAGAAGTCTTTTATTGCCACCGCGGCCGGCACCCCGTGTTGATGGCCACGAAGACCGGGTTTAAGAAAGATGGCTCAATCACGGCCATGCACCATCGCACGATCCTGGACGGCGGCGCTTACGGTGGCCACGGTGTGGCCAGCACCTTCTACACTGGAATCCTGCAAACCACGACGTACCAGCTGCCCAACTACAAATTTGAAGCAGTGCGCGTGTTCACGAACAAGGCGCCCTGTGGTCCAAAACGCGGCCACGGTACGCCTCAACCGCGATGGGCCCAGGAAATTCAGATGGACCGGATTGCAGAGCAATGCGGGCTCGATCCGGCGGATATGCGGTGGCAGCAGGCTGTGCTGCCCGGTCATGTGACGGCGAACTGGATCAAGATCGGCACCTTCGCGTTGCGCGAGGCCATCGAAAAAGTCGTGGAAGGTTCGGGCTGGAAGAAAAAATTCCGCAAGCTGCCGTACGGAAAAGGTATTGGCATCGCCTGCAGCGCCTACATGTGCGGGACGCAGACTCCCATTTACTGGAACAAGATGCCGCAGTCGGGCGTTCAATTAAAACTCGACCGCAGCGGCATGGTGACCATTTTCTGCGGGTCGGCGGAAATCGGCCAGGGTTCGGATTCGATCCTGGCATATTGCGTCGCCGAAGTCCTGGGAATCGATCCTTTTGATACAAAGGTAGTCACCGGCGACACGGATCTCACTCCAGTCGACATCGGCAGCTACTCGAGCCGCGTTACGCTGATGACCGGCAACGCGGCCATCCAGGCCGCTGAACGGGCAAGGGAGTTCCTGCGACAGGCGGTTGCGGAAAAGCTGCAGGTTCCTGGCGAGCGGCTGGTTTTTGCGGATCGCCGCGTTTTCGACAGCGAGAATCCGGAAAAGGGAATGACCTTCATCGAGGCCGTGTGGCTCGCCGAATCGAAATTCGGCACGCTCGGCACAGTCGGATCCTACACGCCTCCGGCGGCGCCCGGGAAGTTCAAGGGGGCAACGATCGGTCCATCGCCCGCTTTCAGTTGCACTGCGGCGATTGCCGAAGTGGACGTCAATCCCGAAACCGGCATCGTGACAGTAGAGCGTATGTGGATCGCGCACGACATCGGCCAGGCCATCAATCCTGTGCTTGTGATCGGGCAGGTTGAAGGCGATGTCTACATGGGATTGGGCGAGGCCCTCATGGAGGACATGGCATACCGGGGAAACCGGAACGTGGTCATGAAAAACCCGTCGTTCCTCGAATACAAGAGCCCCACCACGATGGAAATGTGCGATGTGGTGACCTACCTGGTCGGAGAACCGGAACCCAACGCTCCGTTCGGAGCGAAAGAGGCTGGACAGGGTCCGCAGTTACCGGTTCCTCCCGCGATTGCCAATGCCATCTACGATGCCGTCGGCGTTCGCATCGACGAAATTCCAATCACGCCGGACAAAGTGCTCAAGGCGATTAAATTGAAGGCCAAGGGCCTGGAAGGCAGAGTCGGGCCCACAGTGTTCCCAACTTGCCCGATGCCTGAAGCGGTCATTGTGCCAACTCCGTATGACGGTGGAGACGGCAAGGCACTCGAAGACAAAGCAGCTTTAACGAAAAAGTAGGATTTTTAGAATGCTCAGACTTCCGAAGTTCAAGTACCTTCAGCCGAAAAATGTCAAAGAAGCGGTCCGCATGATGGCAGACGCAGGGCCGGAATGCATGTTCGTGGCCGGCGGTACGGATCTTTACCCGAATATGAAGCGCCGCCAGCAGACGCCGAAGATCGTAATTGGCCTGGGTAACCTCCGGGAACTCCGAATCCTGAAAGGGAAACCCAGCGAGGGAATGGTCCTGGGAGCCAGCCTGACACTCACCGAGGTCACGGAAGACAAGAAAGTGCGCAAGGCGCATCCTGCCGTTGCCAGGGCTGCCGAACTTATTTCGACTCCGTTGCTGCGCAACATGGGCAGCATCGGAGGAAACCTCCTGCTCGACACCCGCTGCAATTATTACGACCAGAACTACGAATGGCGCAAAGCCATCCACTTCTGCATGAAGAAGGATGGCGAGATCTGCTGGGTCGCCCCTTCGAGCCCGCGCTGCTGGGCTGTGCAGTCCAGCGATAGCGCGCCCGTGATGGTTGCCATCGGGGCGAAAGTGAAGCTCGTGTCCCCATCTGGAGAGAGAGTCATTACCGCGAGCGAGCTTTATAACGATGACGGAATACGCCACCTGAACAAGCGTCCAGATGAATTGCTGACCGAGATTCAGTTGCCGGCAACAAACGGCTGGAAGGCTACGTACTGGAAGCTGCGGCGCCGCGGTTCGTTCGATTTTCCTGTCCTGGGCGTGGCTGCGTGGATGAAACAGGACAGCGAGGGAACTGTCACGGAAGCCAAGATTATCCTGGGGGGAGTGGGTTCGTTTCCTATCGAGGCCGAAGCCTCCGAAAAGGCGATTATCGGAAAGAAACTCACCGAAGACACTGTACGTGAAGCCGCCGAAGCCGCATACCGGCCCGCCAAGCCGCTCGACAATACCGACTTCCACATGCTCTGGCGCAAAGAGATGACTCGCTATTACGTTGCCGGAGCGCTGAGGGAAGTTGGTGGTTTGCCGCCGGCCGCGATTCCCCTGCCCTTAAGATGAGAATTGAGAATTGACCATTGAACATTGAGAATTGACAGATAGGAATTGGCCCAAGTCTTGTATCTCAATGCCCAATGTTCAATTCCCATCTCTTCAGTTGATTCACGCGGGCTCCTGCTGAGTCGCGCAATGAAGCGTTCCCAATCCCCATATCAGATCGCCGCAATAGATTCCGACCACCTTGCGCTCAGGGAAGAACTCGGCAATCGTTCCCAGCGCCCGCCTGTCTCTCGGGTCATTGAACGTCGGTACGATCACGACGTCGTTTGCAATATAGAAGTTGGCGTAGCTGGCCGGTAAACG
>CAMAWS010000208.1 GCA_945861845.1 Candidatus Sulfopaludibacter sp. SbA3
GCAAATTTGTCCCATACCAATCTCAGTGAAAATCGCGCCGGCGGCATTAAGCATCTGACCCTGCTGGCTGAAATCGGGAACGCCCTGTCGGGATCGCTGGCTCCAAGGGCGGCATTCGGCCGTGTACTGGACCGGCTGCACCGCGAGCATGGAATGCTCCGCGGTACTGTAATGCTCCTGGATCGCAAGTCTTCGGAAATTCGCGTCGAAGTGTCCCATGGTCTGACGGAGGCTGGAAAAAGCGCGCGCTATCGGCTGGGCGAGGGAATTACGGGCCGTGTCGTCGAAAGCGGCAAGCCTATCGTGGTGCCGCAGGTAAGCCGCGAGCCGATGTTCCTGAATCGCGGTCAACGCCAGGATCTGCACAAGCAGGAGATCACGTTCATGTGCGTCCCGATCCTCCTGACCGGCAAGCCAGTGGGCGCGCTTGCTGTTGACGTCCGTTTCGAAAAGACTCGCGACTATGACTCCGAAATGAAACTTCTCTCAATTATTTCCGCAATGATGGCCCAGTCCGTGAAGGCGGACCATCTTGTCGACGACGAGCGGAAGCGCCTGATGGACGAAAACACCCACCTGCTGGAAGAGTTGAAGGAGCGGTATGAATTTTCCAACATCATCGGGAATGCGGGCCCGATGCGGCAGGTGTACGAGCAAATTGCACAGGTGGCGCATACCAACACAACAGTAATGATCCGCGGGGAGTCCGGCACGGGTAAGGAGCTCATCGCGCACGCGATCCATTACAACTCTCCACGGGCGCAGAAACCGTTTATCAAGGTGAGCTGTGGCGCATTGCCCGAGTCCCTGATCGAGTCGGAGTTGTTCGGCTACGAGAAGGGTGCCTTTACCGGGGCTCACGCCAGAAAGAAAGGCCGTTTTGAGCTTGCCGAAGGCGGAACGCTGTTCCTGGATGAAATCGGAGACATCAATCTCGCGACCCAGGTAAGACTCCTTCGGGTCCTGCAGGAGCGGGAATTTGAGCGCCTCGGTGGCACGGAAACCGTTCGATCCAACGTCAGGATGATTGCGGCAACAAACAAGGACCTCGAGCAGGCGATGCGCGAATCCCAGTTCCGCGAAGACCTCTACTATCGTTTGAATGTGTTTGCGATCTTTGTGCCTTCCCTGCGAGAACGCAAAGCGGACCTGATGTTGCTTTGTGATCACTTCCTGCAGAAATACTCCAGGGAGCACAAGAAGGATGTCCGCCGAATCTCCACTCCTGCAATCGATATGCTCACGAGCTACCACTGGCCCGGTAACGTGCGTGAGCTCGAAAACGTCATCGAGCGGTCGGTGCTCGTTTGCGACGCCGGGGTAATCCACGGCCATCATCTTCCTCCAACGCTTCAGACCGCCCAGGCTTCCGGCACGGTCACGCGGCTCTCATTGCCTGAATCCATCGCGGCGTACGAGAAGGACATCGTGCAGGATGCGCTCAAGACAACTCGGGGGAATCGCGCGAAGGCGGCGCGCCTGCTCGGCGCGACGGAACGAATCATCAATTACAAGATCCGCAAATACGAGATCGACGTAAGCGTCTGGTCTGCACCGTATTGACGAATGACTAGGCGAAGTGACGGCGGCAATCGTGTCCACAACCCAAAGTTGTGGACACTTCGTGTTTGAGTTAGGCGGCAGGCTCGCTGCGTAAGACATCGACGTTCCAGGGAAGGAGTTCTTCGATGCGATTGATAGGATGGTCGGCAATCCGGGTGAGCACGTCCGAGAGGTAAGCTTCCGGATCCATTCCATTCAGTTTGGCCGATCCGATCAGGCTGTATATTGCAGCCGCACGTTCCCCACCTGTATTTGATCCGGCAAACAAAAAGTTCTTTCGACCCAATGCGACAGCGCGCAGTGAACGTTCGGCGGCGTTGTTGTCGATTTCCAGTTGGCCATCGCCGCAATACCGCGACAACTGCGTCCAGCGTCCCAGCGCATAATGGATTGCCAGCGTCACCTCGGATTTTCTTGAAAGCTTCGACACTGAAGCCTTCAACCAATCGTGCAAGGAGTCCAGCAATGGCCGTGCGCGCTCATTCCGTACCTGACGCCGTTCATCGGGCGGACGGCCCCGAATCTCTTTTTCGATGGCGTACAATCCCGCGATGCGATCCAGCGCTTCTTTGGCGATCGGCGATGCGTGAGCTTCAAACAGATCGTTAAACTTGCGTCTGGCGTGCGCCCAACATGCCGCTTCGATGATTTCACCTGTTTCGTAGAGCCGGTTGAATCCCGCGTATCCGTCCGCTTGCAGCGTGCCGCGGAACGTCGCGAGATGATTCGCAGGATGTTCCGATTTGCGATCCGGCGAATAGGCGAACCAAACGGCTGGCGGCTCCGGGCTGCCGGCAGGCCGATCGTCACGGACGTAGGTCCATAACCGGCCGGTTTTCGTTTTGCCGTTACCTGGGGCCAGTACAGGGACCGGAATGTCGTCCCCGTGCAGTTTTGCCGCGTCCAACACATATTCCCGCAGGGCATCGACCAGAGGTTCCAGCGTCCGGCTGGCGCCGCCAACCCAATCGGCCAATGTGGAGCGGTCCAGTTCCACACCTTCACGCTCATAGATCTCCGACTGCCGGTACAGCGGCAGATGATCCGAATACTTCGCGACAAGCACATGGGCGAGCAAACCGGGGCCGGCCAACCCGCGCTCGATCGGCCGATGCGGCGCCGGCTCCTGCAGGATGCGGTCGCATTCCGTGCAATTGAATTTCGGCCGAACCGTGCGCATCACTTTAAAGCGCGCCGGAACGTATTCCAGCATCTCGGAAACATCTTCGCCCAGGAAGTCCAGTCTGCCACCGCAATCCGGACAATCCTTCTCTTCAGGTTCGAGTGTCCTGGTTTCGCGCGGCAACTCGGCAGGCAACGGCCGGCGCACCGGCTTGACGGTTCCGACACGGGCTTGAAGAACGGGTGCGGCCGGCGCACTGGCGCGGTTTATCTCGAGATCTTCCAGATGCAGTTCCAGTTGTTCAATGTGGCGCGCCAACTTCTCGGAACTGGGACCGAACTGCATCCGCTTCAACTTCAGGATGAGCAACTTCAGATTGTCGATCTCATGTTTATGTGAGACCAGTTCGGCGTGCTGTTGGATGACCAGCGCCTTTAACGCATCGGGGGCAAGCTCGCTCAGATCCGGTAGTAGTAAGGCTTCGGCGGGTGTCACGAATGAGAAAATGCCACGACAAAAGGACAACTCAGGTCACTGTGCCGAAGATTATTTCAGTGCGTTCCTGGATCGCTGTTATACCCAAACTTCCGGGGTGTGCGTGCGCATCGGCCGGCGCCAATCAATGCCTTCCAGCAACATCGATAACTGCGCCCTTGTCAGCGACACCGTCCCGCTTTCGGCTTGCGGCCAAACGAAGCGTCCCCGTTCGAGCCGCTTGGCGAACAGACACAAGCCGTCACCATCCCACCACAGCACTTTGATCAGATCGCCACGCCTGCCGCGGAAGACGAACACGTGGCCCGAACAAGGATTCCGCTCCAGAACTGTTTGAACAATCGCGCTCAAGCCGGTGAAGCCGCGTCGCAGATCCGTCATGCCTGCTGCAATCCAGATATGGGTAGCCGATGGAAGCGCAATCATCGAATCAGCCCTTCCAATGCGGCTCGCACGCATTCCGGATCGGCTGTGCCTTCAATGCGTACACGGGCGTGACCCAGATCGATATCGATGATGCCCGATCGTTTCGGTTTCGATTGCCGGCGCATGGAGGTTCGAAGTGTCGGTGACCTGCCGTCACCGACTCGCACCGGCAGCAACGTACCGGAGGTTGCCTCGACCTCCAGTTTTCCGGCGCGATATTGCCTTCGCCACGTGAACAACTGATTCGTGTTCACGTCGTGGCTCCGTGCCACAAGCGACACCGACGCTCCGGGCTTCAACGTCTCTTCCACAATCCGACGCCGCTCCGCCTTCGATCGCAACCGTCGCGTCCGGCCGTCTTTCAACACCACCGCTGCCGCACTTGTGCCCATCAATCCTCCACTCCGCTTCTGCATTGGCCAGGGTGAAGGATGACCCCTTCGGGCTATATCCGGTAGACGGCTCAGACCGGACGCTTACAGATCGACTGCGAACGGTTTCGGAAGTAGCCCGGCGGGACTGGTGGCGCTCGTTCCTGCGTCCACTTCACAAATTCGCTGACGTATTTTCGGAATATGATCGAAGCCGCACGGTAGACGCACCACTTCTCCGCTAGCGGTTAATCGTCCACTGAGAGCCGCCGTGACGGATTGCTAAACGCTAGGCGACAAGGGAGGAGTAATCCTAATACGCCCGTCACTGATCGGTCGGGGGCGCAATCTCAAGCAGTTCTCCGGCCCACACGCGATCGTATGCCCGTCGAAAAAGAAATCTGCGCCGCGGAAACATCCAATGGACGCGTGAAGAAGCCGATCCTGGGTGCGCAAAGCGAGAAGATGAAACCAAGCTGACGCCGGCTGCTATGGCCGGGCGGCGCTCTGCTGCTCGGCCAGAACCGCCTTGAACATGGCTTCCTGGATTTCCGCCTCGGTCGTGCAGTTGGCGGGATCAATGAACGGGTTTGGCCCGCCGCTCCCAAGCTTAGCGTGCTTCTCTTGCATGTTGTACTGTGCCGGGTGATCCCCGAGCAGCACGTCGCAGGGGAGCGTGCGGACGAATCGATACGAGCGATTCAGCTCCTCAGCGATGGCCGACGTAACCATTGCGGGCGCGCGCAAGCTGCAGCCGAAGACCACATTGTAGGTTCGGCCGCCTTCCTGCGCCGTCGTCGTCCAGGTCGTGCAGCCGCGCGTATGTCCGGGCGTCAGATGCGCGACCAAAGTCGTGCCGCCAAGCGTCACCGATTCTCCGTCGTGGAGAATCCTGTCGATCGGGTGCTCCTTGCCGCCGGGCTTCATCGCCTGGAGCGCGGGTACGTCTTCGGCCATCGCCATAACCTGCGCGCCGGTCGATTGCTTGACCAGGGCATCGCCTTCTTGGTGATCGTCATGGGCATGATTGCCGAGCAGGATCTTGACGTCGGAGAATTTGAACCCGAGATCCGTGACTGACTTCTCGATCGTGCGCACATTGCGCTCATAGGTGCTGTCGATGAGAATATTGCCTTGCGCCGTGACGATCAGGAACGAACTCAGCGTCCGCGTGCCCACATAATAGATATTGCCAATGATCTTGTGCGGTGGGAACTGCGCCGTCTGGTCCTCGGGCGTGCCCATGTTGCGTGCCAAGATCGAACGCGGCGTATAGGTCTGTCCCTTGACGGTGACCACCGGATGATCGGGAGGCGGCACGTTCTGCGGGAGACCCGTGCTCGCGCCGGGAGCAAGCACGGCGGCCCCAAGAAGACAGGTGATCAGCTTCAACTTTGACATCGTTTTCATTGCACCCTCGTTTTCGCCGTAGTTTCTGAACGGAATTCGTAACAATGTGCGACTTGGTTCCAGTCCTGATGTGTCGAAGAACTGCAGGCGGATTTTATCAGAACCCACGCAAGTCACTCACGTGTTTGAAGCTGGGAGGCGAAGAAGCTTAAGACGGACGATTCCCCGCGTGTAACGCCGCAGTATTTACCAATCGTGAAATTCATATAGACGAATAGTCGGCTACCCGTAGAAGTGCCCTCAAAGACCCAGAAGTCGGCTTCTAGCACGCGACCTCTTCGACACCCTGAATCGTGACATACTCCTTCTCGACCCACGTTGACCAGATTAGAATGAGACCAGCTCTCAGCCGAAGGCAACGGATATGAGTACAATCGTTCAGACAAAGCGAGAAATCTTCAAGACCATCAGCGATCATTCCGCCCAGCTGAAAGATCTCGGAGTTAAGAGGCTCGGGCTTTTTGGATCGTTTGTTCGAGGCGAACAGACGCCAGAAAGCGACATTGATTTTCTTGTCCAGTTTGAGCCCGACAAGAAGAACTTCGACAATTTCATGCACCTCTCCCGGCTCTTGGAGGATCTCCTGCAGCGCCCTGTGGAAATCGTCACGACCGAAGCCCTGAGTCCCTACATTGGGCCGCACATCCTGAGTGAAGTTGAGTATGTCAGTCTCTCCGCTTGACTACCTGCGGCACATCCGAGACGAAGCTCGTTACCTGGCAGCAGAATCTGCACGGACACCGAAGTCAATTTTCGATACGAACGAGTAGTGGGTCAGTTTGAATCTTCATGCGGTGTATTCCCCTCCTCCTTGAGGGCATCAACATACTTGACTGATCAATTGGCGAAGACATTGCGAGATTGGACGAGTCCTGCATCTCAAATCCGAAATCCCGAAATATCGGATTGAACTCCCACCTCTGACAGTCCAATTTGCGACTTCGGATTTCGGATTTGAGATGCAGG
>CAMAWS010000209.1 GCA_945861845.1 Candidatus Sulfopaludibacter sp. SbA3
GGTTCCTTTGCGACCTTGACAATCCTGATGAAAAATTCCCTGATGGAAAACCTGGGCCAGGACTATGTCCGCACCGCCTTTGCAAAAGGACTCGACGAACATCGCGTGATTTTTAAGCACGCGCTTCGAAATTCTCTTATTCCAATTGCCACCGGCCTGGGACACGTCTTCAGTCTCATCCTTGCGGGGTCGTTTCTTATCGAGAAGGTCTTCAATATCGATGGAATGGGCTATCTGGGTTATACATCCATTCTTCAGCGCGATTATCCGGTGGCTCTCGGCATTCTCGTGATTTCGAGCCTGTTGATGCTTATTGGAAACATCTTGTCCGACATAATCTATGTGATGGTCGATCCCAGGATCCGGTTCAGATGAAACAGGAAGTCCTGCAGCCTGTTGAAGAAGCCGCCGGCGCTGCGGCAGGTGCGCCACCGCTTCCCCCGAAGCGGTCAATTTCGATTTTTCGGAAACGTATTCGAAAATTCAAGACACTGAAGCGCGGCTACTATTCGTTCCTGATTCTGACTATTGCTTACGCGATCTCTTTCATTCTCCCGGTACTCATCAACAGTAAGGCTCTGGTCGTTCGCTACAACGGCGAGTATTACTTCCCGATCACCACTTATTATCCGGCTTCGGAGTTCGGCATGAACGCCATCGGCGAGCCGGACTATCGCCAGTTGAAGCTGCAACTTTCGGAGCGGAATACCGGCGACTGGGCCCTGATGCCACTCCATCCGTACAGCTCAACCGAGTCATTGCTGGATTTGCCCGGTACTCCACCGCATGCGCCTTCAGGTGAGCATCCTCTTGGAACGGACGACCGCGGCCGCGACGTACTGGCGCGCCTGGCCTACGGCTTCAATGTGTCGCTGACGTTTGCGATCCTGGTGTTGATCTTCTCCGAAGGCGTTGGCGTGATCGTCGGAGCGCTGCTGGGGTACTTCGGCGGAAAACTCGATATTCTCGGGCAGCGTTTCATCGAGATCTGGTCATCGCTGCCGTTTCTTTACACGATCATCATTATCTCGTCCATTGTGGTGCCGATTTATATTCCGGGACGAAATCTCCTGTTACAGCCTTCTTTCTGGCTGCTCATCATTATTCTCGCTGTATTCGAGTGGGTCGGCATCACCTACTACATACGGGGAGAGTTCTATCGGGAAAAGGCTAAAGATTACGTTGGCGCTGCGATTGCCATGGGGCAATCGGACACGAAGATCATGTTCAAGCATATTCTTCCGAACAGTCTCACTCCGCTAATTTCCTTCGCGCCGTTCACGATCGTGGCAAACATCTCTGCCCTCGTCGCTCTCGATTTTCTCGGTTTTGGCTTGCCGGCGCCTACACCCAGTTGGGGCGAACTGATCGGGCAAGGCGTCGAAAATCTCACCAAATGGTGGCTTGTTTTCTTTCCGCTGGTTGCTTTTTTCCTGACGCTGCTTCTAATCGTTTTCATTGGTGAAGCCGTGCGTGAAGCTTTCGACCCCAAGGAGTATTCGAGGCTCAGGTGACAGCAACTAAACTCCTCCCACTCATCCAGGTCAGTGGACTCCAAACCTACTTCAAGACCGAAGCTGGAATGGCGAAGGCCGTTGACGGCGTCAGTTTCGATCTCTATCCGGGCGAGGTGGTTGGCCTGGTAGGCGAGTCCGGATCTGGAAAGAGCGTGACTGCGCTCAGCATTCTCCGTCTTATCCCGGATCCGCCTGGAAAGATCGTGGGCGGTTCCATCCTTTATAAGGGACGCGATCTTCTTAAACTTTCATGGGAAGAGATGCGCGAAATTCGCGGCAACGATATCAGCATGATCTTCCAGGAGCCGATGACCTCGCTGAATCCGGTGTTCACGATTGGCATGCAGATCATGGAAGCGGTGCTGGAGCACGAAAGAGTTCCAAAGAAGGAAGCGTTCGATCGGGCCGTGGCGATGCTCGAGCTCGTTGGATTTCCCGATCCGGCGTCGCGCATGAACGATTATCCGCACCAATTCTCCGGGGGAATGCGCCAGCGCGTGATGATCGCCATGGCGTTGGCGTGCAGCCCGTCGCTGCTTATTGCGGACGAGCCGACGACGGCGCTCGATGTGACTATCCAGGCGCAGATTCTCGAGTTGATGCTTCGAATCAAGGATGCGCGCAAGGACGCCGCGATTCTCCTCATCACGCACAACCTTGCCGTAGTTGCTGAGACTTGTCATCGAGTCATGGTCATGTATGGCGGCAAGATCCAGGAGATCGCGCCGGTGCGGGAGCTTTTCAAGAATCCCCAGCATCCTTACACGCGGGGCCTTCTGGCATCGTTGCCGACCGTCGACGGCGAGAAGCAGAAACGTCTTCGGACGATTCAAGGCAATGTGCCGGGAATACTCGATCTTCCGGCCGGTTGCAAGTTCGTCACTCGTTGCGACGAACGGATCGAGAAGTGCGCGGCCGTTGAGCCCGATCTGCTCGAAATTTCGCCCGGCCACTGGGCCCGGTGTCACTTGGTGCAGCCCGAATGAAAATTCTCGAAGTTCGGGACCTGCGAGTCAGTTTCCCTATTACCGGGGGCGTTCTAGCGCGCAAGGTTGCCGAAGTGCGAGCTGTCGACGGCGTCAACCTGGAACTCGAGAAAGGCGAAACGCTGGGAATCGTTGGCGAATCCGGATGCGGCAAGAGCACAGTTGGGCGAGCCATCGTGAACATCCTGCGGCCGATGGTTCACGGAGTGGAAGTCACCGGAAGCGTGTTTTACCACAAGAATGGAACCTCCGTGGATCTTGCACCGATGAGCCGATCGCAGATGAGGCCCTTCCGTTCCGATATCCAGATGATCTTCCAGGACCCTTACTCCTCCCTCAATCCACGCATGACCGTGACGCAGATCGTCGAAGAGCCGCTGAAGATCCACACGAAGATGACTTCCAGGGAACGCAAGGAGCGCGTGAGCTGGTTGTTGGAAAAAGTCGGGCTCTCTGCGGAGCAGGCCAGCCGTTACCCGCATGAATTCTCGGGTGGCCAGCGCCAGCGTATCGGGATTGCGCGCGCGCTGGCGACGAATCCGAAAATTGTGATCGCCGATGAGCCGGTAAGCGCGCTCGACGTGTCGATCCAGGCGCAGGTCGTAAACCTGATGCAGGATCTTCAGGACGAATTCGAGTTGTCCTACATTTTTATCGCCCACGATCTTTCCGTGGTGCGACACATATCGGATCGCATTGCCGTGATGTACCTCGGCCATATCGTAGAGGTTGGTCCGGCGGAGTTGATCTACAAGTCGCCGATGCATCCGTATTCCCGCGCGCTTCTGTCTGCTGTGCCGAGGCCCGATCCGGATTCCGCCGTCCAGGAACGACGTATCCGTCTCGTTGGAGATGTACCCAATCCAATAAATAAGCCGTCAGGCTGTCCGTTCCGTACCCGTTGTCCGATTGTCCAGTCTTCCTGCGCCGATCAACTTCCTCCGATGGTATTCAAGGAAGGCCGATCGGTTGCCTGCCCTTGGGTGTAAGTTGCCACGCAAAGGCGGGAAAATGGTGGCTGGATTTTAAATTGGAAATTCCAAATCCATTACCTTTCTGTTAGATTTCCTGCTTTGATTCTTTAGAGTTAACCGCTTTTATAAGATTCCAGGAGGGTTGGAGATGGCGGACGGTACCGGTCCCGGAAGAGTGACGCCCAGCGGGGTGGCCCTTGCGGCACTCTTGTTGATCCTTATAGTCGCGTCCCTTTGGTTATTCATCGCAAAACCATACTGGTGGACGCCCGTCGCCTCCCAACAGGGAGCCGATATCGACTTCATTTTTACTGCTGTCCTCTGGGTAACGGGAATCGCATTCGTTGGCGTCCAGGGCATGCTCGGGTACTTCATTGCCCGATACGGCGCCAAGGGCACCGAGCGGGCATCTTACTGGCACGACAATCCCAAAGCTGAAGCCATTCTGCTGATCGGCACGGCCGCGATTCTGACCGTGCTCGTCTTCATGGGGCAAAGAGTTTGGGCGTCCGTGTACTTCAGCGATGTTCCGGAAAATGCATTGACGATCCAGGTAACCGGAGAGCAGTTCGCGTGGAATTTTCATTATGCTGGGCCGGACGGTGCCTTCGGCAGGCAGCGTATAGAGCTGATCTCGCCGACAAATACCATCGGATTGGATCGGACCGATCCCGCGGCAAAGGACGACTTGTTGAGCATCAATCAGATGCATATGGTGGCTAATCGTCCCGTGAGAGTCCGATTGAGATCGAAGGATGTGATCCACAGTTTCTTTCTTCCGAATCTGCGGGTTAAGCAGGACGCAGTGCCCGGGATGGGCATCGAAATCTGGTTTACTCCGAACCTGGCCGGCGATTATGAGATCGCGTGCGCGGAGTTGTGCGGTCTCGGACATTATCGAATGAAAGCATTCTTAACGGTCGACGCGTCTCAAGACGTATTTGACACATGGCTGCGGGAACAGACGGCCCAGCAGTAGGTGGATGACTAAGAGGACACGGAATCATGCAAGACGGAAATCATTCTGAGCACCATCCCAAGCTGGGATTCTGGCGCAAGTACGTTTTCAGCACCGATCACAAGATCATCGGCCTTCAGTACATGATCACCGCGATGGCTATGGCCATCATTGGCGGGCTTCTTTCGATGCTGATGCGCCTCCAGCTGGCCTGGCCAACGAGCCTTTCCCCCACCCTGGCAAGATTAATGCCCGTGGCTTTCTCGGGTGGCGTCATGGCGCCCGAATTTTACATCTCGATGGTTACGATGCACGGCACCATCATGGTGTTCTTTCTCTTTACCGCTGTACTGACCGGCGGGTTTGGGAACTTTCTGATCCCGCTGCAAATCGGCGCGCGCGACATGGCTTTTCCGTTCCTGAACGCGCTCTCGTACTGGATATTCCTGCTCTCGTGCATTGTTATTTTCTCGGCATTGTTCGTCACAAGCGGCGCTCCGCTGGGTGGATGGACCGCATATGCGCCCCTGAGCGCGGTGCCCGAGTTTGGTCCCGGCCAGGACCTGGGTATGACGCTGTGGATCACCGCTCTTGGCCTCTTCACAGTATCCGGACTTATGGGAGGCTTGAACTACGTCACCACAATCCTGACCATGAGGACCAAGGGGCTTTCCATGATGCGGCTGCCGCTGACGCAGTGGTCGTTGCTGATCACGGCAGTCCTGGGGCTCCTTGCATTCCCTGTTCTCCTGGCTGCGGCGATTCTGCTGGTGTTCGACAGAACCGGGGGGACCAGTTTCTTCGTGCCGGCTGGACTTGTAACCCAAGCGGGTCCTGTGATGCACGCAGGAGGACATCCGCTGCTGTGGCAGCACCTTTTCTGGTTCTTCGGACATCCTGAGGTTTACATCGTGATCCTTCCTGCGATGGGCATGGCTTCCGATATATTGTCGACGTTTTGCCGGAAACCGATTTTCAGCTATCGCATGATGGTGTATTCGATGGTGGCGATTGCCGTCCTCAGCTTTGTCGTTTGGGGCCATCACATGTTCGTGAGCGGCATGAGCCCGTTCCTGGGTTCGGTGTTTACCCTGACAACGCTGCTCATCGCCGTGCCCTCCGCGGTCAAAACTTTCAACTGGCTTGGCACGGTCTGGGGTGCCCGTATCCGGTTTACCAGTGCCGCGCTTTTTTCCATCGGCTTCGTTTCGATGTTCGTGAGCGGCGGTTTAAGCGGAATCTTTCTTGGAACATCGGCCTCCGACATTCAACTTCAGGATACCTACTTCGTCGTTGCCCACTTCCACCTGGTCATGGCGATCGCCCCCCTCTTTGCGGCGTTCGCCGGCCTGTACTTCTGGTTCCCGAAAATGTTCGGACGGTTTATGAATGAAACGCTCGGCAAGGCGCACTTCTGGCTGACGTTTGTCGGCGTCTACGCAGTGTTCTTCCCCATGCACATTCTTGGTATCGGCGGCCAGATGAGGCGCCTGTACGATCCGACTCAGTACATGTTCCTGCAGGCCCAGCAACCGATGAATGTCTTCATTTCCGTTGCGGCTTTCATCCTCGGCGCTGCACAGTTGATTTTCCTGTTCAATTTCTTCTGGAGCATCTTCGGCGGAAAGATCACGACCGAACAGAATCCGTGGCAGGCGACGACACTGGAATGGACAACCAGTACTCCGGCGGGCCATGGAAACTGGAGCGGAGAGTTGCCGACGGTCCACCGATGGGCTTTCGACTACAGCGTTCCAGGCGAGGCCGAGGATTACTTGCCGCAGAACTCTGCGCCTGTGGTCGCGAAAAAGTAGGAGCCAGAACTGTGGGTGCGGGGCTTCAGCCCCGTGCAAAGTTCGAAGATTCATTTCTGTTTGATCTTTGCACGGGGCTGAAGCCCCGCGCCCAC
>CAMAWS010000210.1 GCA_945861845.1 Candidatus Sulfopaludibacter sp. SbA3
ACCAGGGTTTTTGTGAATTTATCGACATCACCTTATCGGTGAGCGCCAAAAACCCAAGATGCCCTTCGTGTTGCTTGGCGAACTTGGCGCCTTGGCGGTTCAACTGCTTTTTTTAGGTTTATCGAAGTCAACGAGTCTCGAGTGGAGACGGCACGTCAGGAGGTTTCGCCTTCGGCAGGGACGGCCATCCGGTATCCAACACCGCGAACGGTCTCAACAGCGGAACCGCTGGACCCAAGCTTTTCCCTCAGGCGCCGGACGTGTGTGTCCAGGGTTCGCGATGTCGCTTCGCCGTGATATCCCCAGACCTTGTCCATCAAGGCCTCGCGGGTGAGGACGTTACCTCGCCCCCGGATCAGTTCGTACAGGAGGTCAAACTCTTTCGCAGTAAGAGTAATGGGATTTCCGCCAACTAGACATTGACGTCGTTCGGGATAGAGTTGAATAGCATCGACCCTCAGGGCTTCACTGGGTTGCTGCTTCATACGACGAAAGATGGACCGTATACGCAAAACGAGTTCGCGCGGACTGAATGGTTTCATTACGTAGTCGTCCGCTCCGAGCTCGAACCCGACAATGCGGTCGATCTCTTCACTGCGCGCCGTCAGCATTACGATGGGTATGCGCCGCGAGGCTTCGTGCTGTCTGAGGGTTCTGCAGACCTCGATCCCGTCGACGTCTGGGAGCATCAGGTCCAGAATGATGAGGTCGGGGGGGTCCTTCTGAACAGACTCCAGGGCTTTGCGGCCGCTGGCGGCGGTTGAAACTTCGAAACCGGCCTGGCGGAGATTGTAAGTGACTAACCGCTGGATGTCCGGATCGTCATCCACGATCAAGACGCGTTCCATGCCTGATGTCTTGCCCCCTCACCAAGAATACAACCATTTCGGCAATATTGGCCGAGTGGTCTCCGACCCGTTCCAGGTTCTTTGCGATAAAGATCAGTTTCAGGCATCGGGTTATCGTCCTCGCGTCTTCAAACATGTAGGTGAGAAGCTCACGAAAAATCTGCTCGTACATGATGTCGATCTGCTTGTCGCTGGCGATCACGCGCTCCGCCTGCTCGACATCCGAATTTACAAAGGCATCAAGGCTTTCCTTCAAAATCTTCTGCGCCGCCTGCGCCATGATTGGAACGTCGATCAGCGGTTTGAGCTCCGGCTCCTGGATCAGTTCGATGGCCCGTTCGGCGATATTCACAGCGGTGTCACCGATACGCTCGAGATCCTTCACGATTTTCAGTGCGGTCGCGAGAAACCTCAAGTCCCTTGCTACGGGCTGTTCGAGCGCCAGAATTTCGAAGCACAGGTTGTCAATCTCGATCTCGAGGGTATCCAATGCGTCGTCACTTTTTATGACTTCCTCGGCAACCGACGGACGTCTCTCGACAAGAGCCCGGATTGCGTCGGCAATCATCTGCTCCGCCTGGTGACTCATCAGTAGCAGCTTGTCTTTCAAGACCCGAAGCTGCTCCTCGTAATGTTTGCTGGTGTGCTCGCGGGCAGGCATAAAACTATCCAAATCTCCCTGTAATGTAGTCTTCCGTCTCTCTTTCCGCTGGCGCCGTAAACAGAGTTTTTGTCGGACTGAACTCTACCAGCCGGCCTGAGAGGAAGAAACCTGTTTCATCGGATACACGAGCGGCCTGCTGCATGTTATGCGTAACAATCACGATCGTGTAGGTTCGCTTCAGTTCGTAGATCAATTCTTCAATCTTCGCGGTCGAAATCGGGTCCAGGGCGGAAGCCGGTTCGTCCATAAGGAGAACCTCCGGCTCGACTGCCAGCGCCCGCGCTATACATAGACGCTGTTGCTGACCTCCGGATAGCGACATTGCAGATCGATTCAAGCGGTCTTTCACTTCGTCCCAGAGTGCGGCGCCGCGAAGAGTCTTCTCGACGATCTGGTCAATTTCCAGCCGGTTCTTTGTCAAGGCATTCACGCGGGGACCGTAGGCGACATTGTCGTAGATGGACATGGGAAAGGGATTGGACTTCTGAAAGATCATGCCGACCCTGCGGCGGAGATGAATGACATCCATGGCGCCCGCGTATATATCTTCACCGTCGAGTTCGATTCGGCCTTCGAGTTTCGATCCTGCAATCAGGTCGTTCATGCGGTTCAACGCTCGCAGGAATGTCGACTTGCCGCAGCCGGACGGGCCAATCAGCGCGGTAACGAAGTTTCGCCGGACCCGCATCGCGACGTTGAAGAGCGCCTGATTGCGTCCGTAAAAGAAGTTCACGTCGTTGACGCTGATCTTTATCGATTCATCCATTGCCGCATCCGATTCCGAATGATAATCGCTGTGACGTTCAGAAGAAAGGTCAGGACCAGCAGAACCAGCACAGTTGAATACAGGATCGGCTTGGATGCTTCAACATCGGGCGACTGCGTGGACAGGACGTATACGTGATAACCCATGTGCATGAACTGATGGGTCGGGTGTGTCGGTAACAAAGGCAGGAAATATGCCGCACCGGCAAACAGCACCGGCGCGACTTCGCCGGCTCCCCGGCTGATGGCCAGGATTGCACCGGTCATCACTCCAGACCAGGCCTGGGGCAATACGACCTTGAAAATGGTCTGCAATCGAGTTGCGCCGAGAGCAAGGCTTGCCTCTCTGTAATCTCGAGGAACCGAGCGCAGGGATTCTTCAACAGTGATGATGACGACAGGAAGCGTCAGTAGCGCCATCGTCATGGCCGCCCATATCAGCGACGGCTGGCAATACAAAAGGCGTCCGGAATAGAACGCCTGGTCGATTCCGCGGCCGATTGTCTGGATAAAGAACCCCAGGCCAAAGAGACCGAATACGATTGATGGCACGCCGGCCAGGTTATTTATCGCCATTCGAGTCCATCGATAGAGTCTCGATTCGGTCCTGGCGTACTCAGCAAAATAAATGGCCACAACAACGCCAAAGGGCACTGCGGCAATCGACATGAGCAATACCAGCAGAACCGTTCCATAGATCGCCGGGAAAATTCCGCCAGCCCTCATTCCGTCCCGCGGCGCGGCCGAAAGGAATTCCCAGGAAAGCCGTGCCGTGCCTTCGTAGACGATGTTCCCGAGAATAATGCCGAGCATTGCCACGATGATCACCGTGGCCAGCAGCGTCAGGGCGACGAATGTGCGATCGAAGGACTTGCTCACGCGGATCCGAACAGCCTGGCGCGGAGATTTCGGTTAAATCTGTCTCCGAGCCAGTTCAAGACCGATGTGATCAAGAACAACAGTGTTCCTATAAAAAAGAGGATGCGATAGTGCCCACTCCCAAAAACAACTTCACCCAGCTCGGAAGCGACGGTGGCCGACATCGTCCTCACGGGATCCGCCAGGCTCAGGGAAAAGGTGGCCGCATTTCCTGAAACCAGCAGCACAATCATCGTCTCGCCAATGGCCCTGCCAAATCCGAGAACCAGTGCGGCCGCGATTCCCGGCATCGCGGCCGGAAAAACAACCTGGACGGCCGTCTGGGTTTTCGAGGCGCCTAAAGCAAGCGAAGCTTCGCGGTATGAACGCGGCACCGCCGTCAGGGCATCTTCGCTGATGGTGTAGATGATCGGGATTACCGCCAGGCCCAGCCCGATGCCGGCAGTCAAGGCATTCAATCGAAAGTCGAAACCAAACACTGCCTGCAGCCACGAAGCGAGAACAATCAGGACAAAGAAACCAATGACCACGGACGGGATTCCCGCCAGCAGCTCGATGGCCGGCTTAATCCACTCGCGCGCAGCCGGGGGCGCAAACTCCGCGGTAAACAGGGCGGCTGCCAGGGCAAGAGGCGTGGCGATCAGCATCGCTATGAGTGTGACCTTGAATGTGCCCAGCAGGAGCGGAAGAACGTTGTACTTGGGAACGCCCGATACTGGCTGCCATGTAAACGGCGGGGAAAACGTGGCGGCGACCGTTGCGCCTTCGGAATTTTCCCAGAGTAAGGGCAGCGCCTCGCGGCCGACATAGACGAAGATCAAGACGATGATTGCTATAGCAGCCATGGCGAACGAGAAAATCGTCTTCTCTGCGATCCTGTCGAGAAGACGCCGCCACTTTAAGTTGCCAGGCGCGGAATGCCTTTTGCGGACAGGAGGCACCGCCTCGTCGGCGCTGCTCCCGGTCCTCCGCGAGTCAAAATCACGATTTCCAAGGGGCTTCACGGCGTTTTAGTCGTCTGTGCGGTCGAGCGAAGCGGATAATAGCCAACTTCAGTAACAACCTTCTGGCCCTCCGGACTCAGCACCCAGTCCGCGAACTGCTTGATCGCGCCCGATGGCTCGCCGGCCGTGTACCAGAAAAGCGACCGGCTCAATGGATATGAGTTGTCCAGCACGTTCTCCATTTTTGGCTCAATAGCTGGCGAGGAAGCATCCTTCGCCATCGAAATCGTCTTCACTTCAGATGCGTAACCAATGCCTCCGTAGCCGATTCCAAGGGGATCCTTGGTTACGGCGTTGATAACCGCAGCTGTCCCTGCCATGGGCTGATACTTTTCCGCAAAATCCCCGTTCGCCAGCACGTGTTCCTTGAAATAGACATAAGTGCCGGAATTGTTCTCTCGGCCGTAGAGGACGATCGAGGCGTCGGGGCCTCCAACATCTTTCCAGTTCGTAATTTCCGCCTGGAAGATCTTCCTGGCCTGTTCCATCGTGAGCTGCTGTACGGGATTCTCCTTATTCAGGTAGACCGCAAGCGCATCGAGGGCAACGGGGATCTCGGTAGCTACCGCTTTCCTTTGGTCCTGCACCTTGGTCTTTTCATCCTCGCTCATCGGCCGGGACGATTCACAAATGTCAGTCGTGCCATTAATCAGGGCTGCGATGCCGGTGCCACTCCCCCCACCCGTAACCTGGATGACAGCATCCGGATGTTCTTTCATGTAGACCTCCGCCCAGCGCTGACCCAGCAGCACCATGGTGTCGGAGCCTTTAACTGTGATGGTCTGTCGCTCGGCAGGAGCCGCACAACCTGCAAACAACGATAAAGAAACCAGTAGAAGGCCGCCACAGGCGGCTTTAAGGGACTTCGCTGTATTCATGGACAGAGCATAACACTCCCAAAGTTACGACTTCGTGAACTGACCGTTAACAATTTAGCAACGGGCAGTACGCAGAGATGTCACTGAGTTGTCACGGTTATTACAGTGCGTTTATGGCATTTTATTCATGGCTGCACCCATTGCCTGATGTTTCGCGCTATCGCACTCACGCTTCGCGCCGGGCTGGCATTCGCAGCCGCTCATTGGTTAATCATGTCGAGAAAAATCCTGATTGTCGAAGACGAACGCGATGTCGTGATACTGCTGAGGTACAACCTCGAAAAGGAAGGTTTCAGAGTCAGCCACGTCAGTGATGGAGCGCTTGTAATGCCCGAGATCCGCCGGGATATGCCGGACCTGGTTATCCTTGATCTCATGCTGCCCGGCCTGGACGGCCTTGAAGTATGCCGCCAATTGAGACGGAACGATAAGTATGTCGGCCTGCCAGTGCTTATGCTCACCGCGCGTGGCGAAGAAGCCGATCGCGTTGTAGGCCTGGAAATTGGCGCCGACGACTACGTGACCAAGCCTTTCAGTACGCGTGAGCTCGTTGCGCGCGTTCGCGCGCTTCTGCGCCGAAAGGATCTGCCGGACCGGCCGCCTTCGTCCCTGCACAAGGGCCAATTGATGATCGACCCAACAGCACACCGCGTGACCATGGAAGGACAAACGGTCGAACTTAGCGCGCTGGAGTTCCGCCTGCTTCACTTCCTCGCCTCGCATCCGGGAATGGTCTTTTCACGAGACCAGTTGCTGGATCGGGTTTGGGGAAACGAACGCAGCGTCACGCCTCGCAGTGTCGACGTCTATGTCCGGCGCATTCGCGAGAAGATTGAAAAAGAATCCAATCAACCGGCATACGTGGAAACCGTGCACGGTGTGGGATACCGCTTCGCCGCAGCCGAGGAGTAGTCCTTTCAAATACAACCCAGCCAGGTGCTAACATTTTGTTTGAGAGTTCATCGCGGGGACCTATGAACAATTCTGACGTTCTGATTGAGGCGCTGGAAGACTGGTGGAAGCGGTTTTCACAAAACTGGAAGCTGGCGAAATACGATTGCGGCGAGTCTGAGATTCACGACCTGCGCGTTGCGGCCCGCCGTTTTACTTCCGTTCTGGCACTCCTTGATTCGACCTTCCAAGACATTGGGGCTGACGACGCCCGCCGCAAGTTCAAGAAAGTTCTAAAACAACTTGGGGCACTGCGTGACGCTCAAGTGCAGTTGCTCCGCTCCAGGGACATACCTGACAATGAGGTTCCCCGGGCCTTTCTCGAATTACTCGAAAACAAAG
>CAMAWS010000211.1 GCA_945861845.1 Candidatus Sulfopaludibacter sp. SbA3
CAACGAACTGAAGGAGGATTTCAACTTCCGCGATACCGACGGCATCACCGTCCTTCTCGATCCGCTGCACGACCGGCGCTCCGGATTCACATTCGGCACCAATCCCGCCGGCGCCAAACGCGACGGCCAGCTCGCCAACGACGGCGGACAGAACAACGATTTCGACAACGTCTGGGACGTTCGAGTCAGCGTGAATGAAGACAACTGGACCGCCGAATACATGATCCCTTTCAAGAGCCTGCGATTCCGCGACACGCCGAAGCAGGAATGGGGAGTCAATTTCAGCCGGCGCCTCCTTCGCAGCAACGAAGAGAGCATGTGGTCTCCGATTCCGGTTCGTTTTTCAGCGATCAAGATTTCGCTAGCTGGAACGCTTGTCGGGATCGAGAACATAAAGCAGGGACGCAACCTGAAGGTGAAGCCATTCATGACCGCCGGGGTCACGCAGGTGCGCGCCGGCGACCAGATGCGAACCATTCGATCGCTGGGAAAGTTCTCAGGCACGGAAAGAGGATATGACGGCGGAGTGGACATGAAGTATGGGCTCTCGCCATCGCTGACGCTCGACGCGACGTATCGCACGGACTTTGCGCAGGTGGAAGTCGATCAACAGCAGGTGAATCTCACGCGGTTCAATCTTTTCTTCCCGGAGAAGCGCGATTTCTTTCTCGAAAACGCCGGCACGTTCGCCATCGGCGGCGGAGCCTTTGCATTCAATCAAAACAACATGCTTCCCTTTTTCAGCCGGCGAATCGGCCTTAGCGCGAGCGGAACTCCGATTCCAATCGTTGGCGGGGCGAGAGTCTCGGGAAAGGCGGGCCAATACGACTTCGGTCTCCTGACCATGAAAACCGAGAGTCTCGGCTCAACACCATCGAATACCTACATCGTTGGCCGATTGAAGCGAAATATCCTCACAAGATCCTGGTTCGGCGGCATTCTGACCAACCGCGACTCGACCCGGCCCGGCGACTATAACCGCGTGTACGGCCCCGACGCGCATTTCGTGTTTCTCAACAAGCTGGAGTTCGACTCTTACCTGCTCAAAAGCGATACGCCCGGCCTGAAAGGCAAGAACCAGGCGCGGCGATTTGCGACCGGATGGCGCGACGATGAATTCCTCATCTCGGCTGAGTACAACGCGGTGCAGACGAATTTCAATCCGGAAGCCGGGTTTGTCCGCCGCAGGGACAATACGAATTACGCGGGTGAATTCACGTGGAAACCACTGCTGCGGCGCAGCGAGTCCATTCGAAACCTGAGCTTCGGAACGTCCCTGGACTATTTCAACGGGGGCAACGGGAAAATCGAAACGCGCGAAGAGGGGGCAACCGCAGGAATCACATTCGAGAACAACGCATTCATCAATGTTGGCATGACCCAGACGTTTGACCGGCTGGTCCGCCCGACTCTCATCCAGCGAATCGCCATTCCTGCGGGCGATTTTCAATACCGCCAGTATTCCGCGAGCTTCAATACCAGTCAGAGCGAGAAGCTAAGCGGAACCGGTGGCGTAAACTGGGGCGAATTCTGGAACGGCCACCGCAAGTCGTACAACGCCGGCCTGGGATTGAAGCCGAACTACCGTTTGAACTTTGCTCTGAATTACACCCGCGATCGAATCGAGCTGCCGGCAGGAACGTCAACGTCGGACCTGGTGGGAACGCGTTTTATCTATGGATTCAGCCCGCGGTCATTCGTGAACGCATTCGTTCAATACAACGGACAGACCCACGAAGTCAGTACGAACATCCGGTTCAATATTACGTATCGGCCGCTGAGCGATTTGTACCTCGTTTACAACGATCGGCGCGACTCGCGCAACGGCGAACCCGTCGAGCGCGCGTTCGTCGTGAAGCTGACGAACCTGTTCAATTTCTAGGCGATGAGCCGAATGACTCATTTTCAGCCCGCAGAACGCAGACCGACCAGTTCTCCATAACCAAGAACGTGCCCTTCGATTGCGTTGAGCACGCCGGCCTTGTCGCTGGATGCGGGAGCAATCATGGGTACATCGAGCGCATAGATCCGGAACTCATATTCGTGCTGCCCGAGCGGCGGACAAGGCGGGATGTAAGCCTTTGTTCCGCCAATGCCCGCGCCGACAAGGATGTCGAATCTTGCGAGCTTTTCAGGCGTGGAGTCCTGAGGGATTTCCCTGAAGTCCCTGGGGATGTTGTAAACGACCCAGTGCGGCACGGCGAAGAGCCTCAGGCTGGGCGATGGCGCATCCCAGTCGGTTGCAAGCAGGACGTACGACTGCACGTTCTCCGGACCGCCGTTCCAGGCGATGTCCGGCGAAATCCCTGCGCCACGGCAGGAAAACTGACCCGGAATGTCTCCACGCTCCTTGAAATTCTTGCTGCTCATCTGAATGGACCGAGGCAGTGTTGCATGGAACGCCGTGTCGGCCTTGCGCGCATTGGCGGCGGTAACGGCCAGCACAATGGCGGCAGCCACGAGCAAGAGCGGAACAATCCATAACAGGTGTTTCAGTCGTTTTTTCATAAGACCCTCTAAATGGTTTGCCTGGTTTTGACGACGTTACCACAGGTTTCTTGACCGCCCAAAGCCAACGAAGATAGAATCGCGGCGCTATTCTTCTATTCCATTCCCGAAAGGAAGGTTACTCAATGAAAATGAAGTTCGGAGTCCTGCTGCTCACCATGTTTGTGCTCAATGCTCTTGTCGTCCCAGGCGCGTTCGCTCAGGAATCTCCCCGGCCAGCCGGCCTGGGCGAGAATAATGCGAAGGCCGTAACGCCGTTCAAGATGTTCGACAACCTCTATTACGTAGGGCTCGATTTCGTCTGCGCCTACGTGATTCAGACCAACGACGGCCTGATCCTTGTCGACACGTTGTTCGACTCGTTCTGGGATACGACGGCAAAGGGCATGCAGGCCGTGGGCCTGAAACCCGGCGACGTCAAGTACATCATCATTACCCACGGTCATGACGACCACTATGCCGGCCTCAAGAAGTTCAAGGCAACCTACGCTCCCAACGCGCGCGTGATGATGACGGAAGCGGACTGGGCATTGATGGAAAGCACGCTGCAAAAGGCGGGTGCTGAAGCAGTCGCGGCGAAGGGCGTTGCGCGAGACATGATCGTCAAGGACGGCGACGAACTGAAGCTCGGAACGACAACCGTGAAAATGTATATCACGCCGGGCCACACTGAAGGTTCACTGTCACTTGTCTACAACGTAACCGAAGGCGGCAAGACTTATCAGGTATTCAACTGGGCAGGCCCAACGCTCCAGAGCCCGGAAATCCCGGTGATGGAGAAGTTCCTTGCCAGCACCAGGCGCATCCAGGGTCTGGCGAAGGACTCCCAGGTATGGCTTCACAGCCATCCGTGGTCGGTGAGCTTCTTCCAGAAATACGAAAAGCTAAAGGCCCGCAAGGCCGGAGAGCCGAACCCGTACATTAACCCCTCGGAAATCCCCGTATTTCTGCAGGGCCGCGTAACCGACACGGAAAAGAGAATTGCCGAAACCAAGGCGCGGCCGGCTGGCGCTCCACAGCGCGGTAATCGCGGCGCTGGTAACTAGTTTCCAAAAGAAACCTTCCTTTTGATCATTGGGAACCCGAAAGGGTTCCCAATGTATTATTGGCCGCACGGAGGAACCCCGATGAGGTACGTCTTTTATCTCTCAGCCATAATTGTTGTTCTTTGTCTGGCAACTGCGCCGGCGTCGGCGCACCATGTCATCGCCGCAAAGTTCGATCCTGCCAAGTCGACCACGCTCAGGGGGATGGTCACCGCTGTGGACTGGCTGAATCCTCACGTCCACATCTTCATGGATGTTCAGGCTGGGAATACGGTCACAAACTGGGCCATCGAATTGGAAAGCCAACTGGACCTTCAACGAAGCGGCTGGAAGCGGGACACGTTGAAACCCGGGGATGCCATCACTGTTCAAGGCATTACGGCAAGAGACGGAAGCAAACAAGCCTGGGGCAACTCGGTTACCGTCACCAATGGAGGACGCCAGGTCTTAACCGTCTCTCCGGTGACGCGCCCAACGGCAACAGCACGGCCAACGCCTCGCGGCGCAGATGGAAAGCCAAGGCTGGGAGCCCTTCCCGGCGAAAGAGGATATTGGGTGAATTCCAGTCCCGGCCTGCTGATGCAGACTGGAGCCAATGTCCAGGCGGATGCCGATGGCCTTTTGCGCAATATCGCTGACGTCGACAAGGTGGCTCCGTTCCAGAGATGGGCCCGGGACCTGTTCGAACTGCGCCAGCGCAACTTCCTGAAAGACGACCCGATGTTCCTGTTCTGCAAGCCGCAAGGCGGACCGCGCCAGTTTCAGACGCGTCACGGCATTCAGTTTATTGAAGACCCTGACGTGAAACGAATCCTCGTCCTCATGGGCGGCGGGAATCGCAATTGGCGCTATATCTATACGGACGGACGGCCGCAGCTTGGCCCTGCCGATGGGGATCCCGAAAAACCAGTTTACTTTGGCCGCGCGGTCTCTCACTGGGAGGGCGATACGCTGGTCGTCGATACGAAACGCTTCAACGAAGAATTCTGGTTCAGCAACGGCGGCGTCCCGCACACTTTACAGCTTCACCTGATAGAACGGATATCACGGCCCGACTTCAATACCTTGAGGTACGACGTCACAATTGACGATCCATCCGCATACACAAAAACGTGGACTGCCGGGTGGACCCTTCAGTGGGTTCCAGGCGCTGAACCCACGGAATACCTGTGCCAGGACAACAGGCCGTAGGTTAAATTTGTTGACACATTCGAGCTACTCGAAAACACTAGTTGAAATATTCGCAAGCCCTAGGAGGAATTAACCGATGAACCTTCGTATAGTTGCCAGCTTAGCCGTGGTTTTCAGCCTGCTTCTGTCAGCGGTGCCTCTAATCGCGCACCATGCCTTTGCGACTGAGTTTGATGCATCAAAACCATTCACCAGAAGAGGTATTGTCACGAAGCTCGAATGGACCAATCCCCACGTGTGGTTCTACGTCAACGTGAAGACCGAAAAAGGAACAATCGAAAACTGGGGCTTTGAAATGGGCGGACCGGGAGCTCTGGGAAACCAGGGATGGAACCGGAACACCTTGAAGATCGGAGACGAAGTAGTCGTCGAAGGCAGTTTGGCACGGGCTGGAAACAACAAGGGCAACGCCAGAGCTGTAACGATGGTGAAAAGCGGTCAGAAACTCGGCGCGGCATCCAGCGAGACTCAACAGTAAGACTGTCGTTCGCTTTAGCACCCGCACATTCGAGAAGAAGGAGGTTCTAACGTGCGACATCGTTTCATCGCTGCGTTCGCGTCGGCGATTGCTTTGATTGCGTTGCCTGCTCTTGCAGAGACATTGTCTGCGCAGAATAACCGCAACCAGCAGGCGGCAGCAGGGCCGTCCAAGCCAACCCCGCGTTGGCCAAATGGCAAACCAAGGCTCAGCTCCCTTCCGGGAGAAACAGGACTTTGGAACCCGAATGGCCGGCCGCTAATGGCTGAGCCTGAAACCGACGCCGCTATACCAGACGGGCAAGGCCGTGGTGCTTTCTCGGGCCCGCCAATCGCTGGAAAACCGAAGGAAAGCGAGGTTCCCTTCCAGGACTGGGCAAAGGCGCTCTACCGGTGGCGCGAAGAAAACCTGTTCGAACCCCATACGCGATGCAAACCATCGGGTGGACCAAGACAGTTCATCACGCCGGGTGGCACGGAGTTTTTCGATAATCCGGACCTCCAATCCATTTACATCCTCGATCAGGCGGGCCCCGGAACATATCGGGTCATCTACATGGATGGCCGGCCCCATCCAGCGGATCTGGCTCCCAGCTATTACGGACACTCCGTCGGCCACTGGGAAGGCGACACGCTGGTGGTCGATACGATCGGCTTCAACGAGAGATTCTGGATCGACCGGCAAGGCATTCCGCACACCGAACAAATGCACCTTACCGAACGTTTCACGCGGACGGATCACGCAAACATGAGACTCGACCTGACGTTCGACGATCCCGGCGCCTATACCCGGACCTGGACCACTGGTTTCTGGATTCGCTACAATCCCGGCCGTGAGTGGGACGAGTACATTTGCCAGGAAAACAACAAGGCCTCGGACCTCATGATCGGCAATGAAGACGGACTGGTTCGTCACAGCCCCATCATTCCGTAGAGTCCTCCAGACAAAGAAAGGGGTGGTCGTTTTCGACCACCCCTTTTTTTGGAGGCATCTGCCAGTGGGCGCGGGGCTTCAGCCCCGTGCCAGGATCAAACAGACAGTTTCTGGAACTTTGCACGGGGCTGAAGC
>CAMAWS010000212.1 GCA_945861845.1 Candidatus Sulfopaludibacter sp. SbA3
CGGCCTGCGCGAAGTACTGCGTCGGAACAACAAGCACGATGGCCGGCATTTGCGGATGGATGTTGCAGACGCTCCGGTATGCCGCGGGCGCCCTGAAAACGCGGTTTTTTGAACTTCCCGCGCGGTACAAACCCAGGTCGAACGGGCCCGGACGAGACAGTGAAAAAACATTGTGAAAGATCAGATCGTCATTTGGAAACTGCACTGTTGAGCCGGCAGACACGGGCAGAACGTGCGGCGAGAATGTCTTGTCCCGCTGCGAAATCGTGTACGTGCCCGGCTGCGCCTGTACCCGGTCCAAAGGTTCCGCGTACACGATGGTGACGGCATCAGCCTGTGAAGGGCGGCCTGTAACGCGAACCCTGCCTGTGACGGCCACGGCTTCGGCGGCAGGCGCCATCGCAAGAACAAGTGAGAAGAAACAGATTAGTTTTTTCATGGTTAGAAGCTGTATGCAAAGGTTAGGTTAAAGTGATCGTTTTTCCGGACCGCGCCAATCCGCGGTTTCGTTTCAAGTCTCCGGTATTCCAACGAAAACGCCAGTTCCGGTGTCAGGTGGTAAATGGTGTTGCCGAAAATACTGGAATTCCGGTGCAAAGCCACGGGGCCCGCAGGGAAGCGCGCCAGATCATAGAGGCGATCGGTTCCGAATCCCCCATTGAAGTCCAGGCGCCGTGTCGCGGCGATTCGCACTTCAGCGAACCCGCCCCTTGATTTTGCAATTTGGGCCATTGACGCGCCAAACGCGTCGATATTCCGGCCGGCAAAAAACTCTCCGCCGACACCAAACGGACCAGCATTCGCGTCGAAGTCAACGGAGGTCGCCCAGCTCGGGCTGACTCCGGTCAAATAGCGCTCGCGAGAGTAGTGCCCGGATGCGCCGAATGCCCAGGCCGGCTCCTCATACGGTCCCGCTGGACTTGCCGACCACGAGAACCGCGTTTGATAGCCCGGGCGCCGCGACCGCTCGCCGGCAAGATTCGGCGGAACAAAGACGTATGCAGTGGTAGGGTTGTCTCCCCCGACCGGAGCGACAATGCCACCCATAGCGCGAATCTCGCCAAATGATCCTGAAGCCAGGACGCGTTCGGCGCGAATTTGCGGAACCCGCAGGTACAGGTTGCCGGTTCGAAATAAGATCGGGAATGCCAGTCCGGCCAGCGAAGTGGGGTCTTTGGGGGCAAGGATCATGTGGTCCTGCCCGATCACGAATGCGGTCTTTGGAGTTTCCATTCGCATGTATGCGTAAAGCAGCCGCGGCAGCATATGCACTTCACCGGTCTGGAAATTCGGCATCCCGCCGAAGAAGTCCATGGCCAGAAGTCCGCTCGTTTTCATCGGCCCAACCGTCGGCCCATCCAGGATGGCCCCGATCCGGCTTTGCCGAAGCGTGGAGGTGAATGAACCAGTCGGAAGCCCCGCGGGCTGAGGCATTACGACGTTGCCTATATCGAGCCAGTTAGGCTCTCCGGTGTTCAGGATTGTGTTTGACACAATCGTTCCGAACAACCGCATGGGAAACTTCGAGTTCGACTCCACTTTCGTTCGTGACTGTTCCTGAAGCTGCGCCTGAATCAAGGGCACGGCTTCTTCAGCAGTCAATTCCTGCGAAATTTCCTGCGCCGCCTGTGCAACGGCTGGCTCAGGACCGGGCACCAGGCCCGCCAGCTCGATAGAGGCAACTCGAACCGGCTGCGCTATTGGGCTTCCCCGCCGCATCTCGGCTTTGACGCTATCGAGTTCTTCCCTCAAGCGCTGCATCTCGGCGCGCAGCTCCTGAACCTGTTGTTCCAGGGATTGCGCAGATGCCGTGCCCGCGAGCAGCGCCGCAAGGGCCACCGAGAATCCAATTCGTGAAACATAACCAAGGAAACTTTTATTCAACCCCATCGATATCTTTCCCCCTTTGGGTGTCCTGGGCAGCTATAACGCTCCCAGGCCGTTGCTCATGATCTGTATTGACTGCCGGATTCTACCAGAGTGGACAAAAACAATAGAAACGGGTTTGGAAATACGGCGTACTTGCGGGTTAAATCCACTGGCAATCCGGGATCATTTACCATAATAATGACCCACTGAACTGACAAGGAAACCGACTCGCCCAGGAGAATCCATAATGGCAAATGTCACATTGAAGGTGAACGGCAAGACTCACACCGTGGATATCGACCCTTCGACCCCGTTACTTTATATCCTTCGGAATGATCTCGACTTGCATGGTCCGCGGTTTGGTTGCGGACTTGGCCAGTGCGGGGCATGCACAGTGATCATCAATGGCGTGGCAACCCGGTCGTGCATTACACCGACTTCCAGCGTAAAAAGCGATATCACGACGCTCGAAGGACTGTCCAAAGATGGAGCCCTTCACCCGCTTCAACAGGCGTGGATTGAGGAACAGGTACCGCAGTGCGGCTTCTGCCAGAACGGGCAAATCATGACCGCCAAGGCGCTGCTGGACAAGACTCCAAAACCGACAGATGCGCAGATCCGTGAAGGCATGGCCAGAACGCTGTGCCGCTGCATGACGTACTACCGTATCCAGGCTGCCATCAAGCGCGCCTCACAGCAGATAGCTGGTATTGAGCCGGCTTCGGACAAGAAGGAGGTGGTGGCATGAGCGAAAACATGAGCGGAGAAGAAATGACGACCTTCACGAAAATTCCAAAACAGGTCGAAGAAGTGCTGGAGAAGTGTGACCTGTCGACATCACGCAGGAACTTCCTCAAGAGCGCCGGTCTGCTCGTCGTAAGCCTTGCCACTGGTGTGGCCAACCAGGCCGAGGGTGCGGCCCAGGCGGCACAGGCTGCTCCCGGCCTCTATCCGGACCCCAACTTCAGGCAGCTCGATTCCTGGATCGTCATTCATGAGAATGGCACGGCGACTTTCTACGTCGGCAAGACCGACTGCGGCCAGGGAACCGGCACAGCCTACCGGCAAATGATGTCGGACGAACTCGACATCGCGTACGACAAGACCAGCCTCATCATGGGAAGTACCCATGTCACCGTCGACCAGGGCGGATCGGGCGGTTCCGATGGCGTCCAGGTCGATGGATGGCCCATGCGGCGCACGGCGGCCGAAGCCCGTCGAGTGCTGCTGGAGCTTGCGTCAAAACAGCTCGGCGTACCTGTGGATCAGCTGGCCGTGAGCGAAGGCGTGATCACGGTGAAGGCGAATCCTTCGAGAAGAGTCACGTACGGAGAGCTGATCGGCGGGAAAAGATTCAATGTGACGCTCACCGGAAACAACATCAACGCGACAACCGGCGTGGCAAAAGTAAAAGACGTGCAGGACCTCAAGATCATCGGGAAGTCGCCACAGCGCTATGACATTCCGGCCAAGGTCGACGGCTCGTTGAAATGGGCTGCCGACGTAAAGCTTCCCGGCATGGTTCACGCTCGCAACGTAAAGCCGCCGGTGGCGGGCGCAAAAATGATCAGCATCGACGAAGCCTCTGTGCGCGACGTGCCTGGATTCATCAGGGTCGTGAGCAAGGGCAATTATGTCGCGGTCATCTGCGAGCGCGAAGAGCAGGCGATCCGGGCGGCCAGGCAGCTCAAGGTCGACTGGCAGAAGCCGGCGGCGCCCGCCTTCCCCACATCAGAAGACCTGTTCAAGTTCATGCGCGCCGCGAAGCCGACATCAAGCTCCGATCCAAACGTCGAGGGAAACCCAGACGCAGCGCTTGCAGGCGCGGCGAAGGTCGTCGAAGCCGAATATGACTTCCCGTTCCAGGGACACACGGCATTTAGCCCGGCTCATGCCCTGGCCGATCCGTCGAACGGCCAGATGACAATTTATACGAATGACATGAAATCCTATGGCATGCGGAACGGCGTGGCGGAGTTCCTGAAAATTCCGCGCGAGCAGGTTCGCGTGGTCTGGATGGAAGGGCCGCAGGCATACGGCCGCACGGCTGCCGATGACGCGGGCTTCGAGGCGGCATACCTGGCCAAAGAGGTCGGCCGGCCGGTTCGGATGCAATGGACCAGGCAGGAAGAAACAGCATGGGACAGCAAGGGCCCGGCATTTACTTTCAAGATGCGCGGGGGCCTGGATGCACGGAACAACCTTGTCGCATTCGATTACCTTGCCCAGGCGGCAGACTACAATCACATCGGATATAACGAACAGGACACCGTGCTTATCGCCCAACTCATGGGAATCAGGCGCGCGACGCCAGCCAGCGGTGGAGGCGACGGGCCCGACGATATGTACGCCATTCCGAACCGGCGCACCGCCATTCAAGTTGTGGGCATGCCGATGATCTGGGAAACGCCGCTTCGCACCGGAAACCTTCGGGATCCCAATGGTCCGCAGGTAACCTTCGCGGCCGAATCGTTTATCGACGAACTTGCCGTGGCGGCCAATGCCGACCCGGTTGAGTTCCGGCTGAAACTCCTGGCCGCCAGCACCACCGATGATCCCGCGTTCAAGCGCGCCCGCTCCATCGCCGTCATCAAAGCCGCCGCGCAGACTTACGGCTGGGACACTCGTTCGTCACGAAAACCGCTCGGCGCCGGAAACATTCTCACCGGGCGTGGCATCGGGTACTGCTTCCGCGGTCAAACCGTCATCGCGAACATCGTCGAGGTCGATGTGAATCGCAGGACCGGCCACGTGTGGGTGAAGCGGGTAGTCTGCGCGCACGACTGCGGACTGGTCATCAACCCCGAGGGGCTTCGGCGCACTGTTGAGGGCGGCATGCTCCACGCGCTGAGCCGCACGCTGCACGAGGAAGTGAAGTTCGACACTGAAAAAGTCACGAGCGTGGACTGGAATTCTCATCCATCGCTTACCCACCTTGACACGCCGGCCAGGATCGACGTTGTGATCGTGAACGGGGATCCCAACCCGAACCGGCCCGATCTTCCTCATTATGGAGCCGGCGAAGCATCATGCAAACCACTGGGAGCCGCGGTCGCCAATGCGATCTACGATGCTACCGGCGTTAGACTCCGCCGTGTTCCATTCAGGGACGCCCGCGTGCTCGCCGCGCTGAAGTCTGCCAACGTGGTGTAACGACAAAGAGGGACAGTGAGCAATTTCCGTTGGAAATTGCTCACTGTCCCTCTTTTTCGAATTCCTTTCTTTGACAAATCGATCCCTGCACATATAGTGGACACCATCGGTAACGGAGCTGCTTGAACCTGCCTTTGTTCGCGTTTCGCCTCTCCCTTATCAATCAAATCTCGTGAGGTCACTGAAATAATGAGGAGTCAGTCTACGTTTGCGGAAGAACACCCCTGGACATCGCCATGGTGGAAAGTAGAGGGCGAGAACACGTGGACGTTCGTCTACATCGTCACAGTTCACGTCCTGGCTGTAATTGGAATCGTGCTCTTTCCCATTCCGGGATGGAGTGTATTCCTGTGGTCCCTCCTGTTTGCGGGCATGGGCGCATTCGGGACAACGATCGCTTACCATCGAGCTCTCGCTCACCGCGCCGTGAAGCTGCACCCGATCGTTGAGCAACTGTTCATTCTTGCAGCGGTCTTCAACGGATCCGGCTCGCCACACACGTGGATTGCAAATCACAGAAATCATCACGCCGCAGCCGAAACAATCGACGACGTGTCCAGCCCGCGACACGGCGGATTCTGGTGGGCCCACCTGCGATGGCTGTATCAGTGGAAGCCTTCGCCAATGGAAAAGTGGTGTCCGGACATGATTCGGCCGCGCTATACAATCTGGGCCAAACTCCAGCCGCCACTCATCCTCATTTCGATCTTCTTTGGTTACTTCTTCTTCGGATGGGCGGGCCTTTTCTGGATGGGCTCAATTCGCCTCGTCTACTGCCTGCACATGCAGGCGTTCGTCAACAGCCTGCTGCACCTTAAGCCGGGCCTTCCTGAAGGCGTCGATTCGAGCCAGAACATATGGTGGCTCGGTCCACTTCAATTGACGGCCTGGGGAGAAAACTGGCACGGCAATCACCATGCGGCTCCAGCCTCTGCCCGCTTCAGCCGGCATTGGTGGCAAGTCGATCTCGGCTGGTATGTCATTCGCGGATTGCGCGCCGCCGGGCTTGCGACGAACGTTCGCGTGCAGAGCTGAGCGTTTTCTTAGATCTGGGGACAGACTCCGAATTCCGAAGTTCACGAATTCGGAGTCTGTCCCCAGATCTCCTCAATTAGACGCCGGAGGCTGGGAAATCAACTTTGCCTTCACGGCAGCCCGATCGACTTCCGCTCCGCGTAAATACACTTTATTGATCTTCCTGGTATTCGTAATGTCTTCGAGCGGATTCGCGTCGAGCACGATGA
>CAMAWS010000213.1 GCA_945861845.1 Candidatus Sulfopaludibacter sp. SbA3
CCTCAACGATGCTCGAAAGCGAGAGTAATCCCAGCTTAATAGCCGCGCAGCGGCGACATAGCGTAGCCACGGGCGTGAGCCCGTGGAACGGATACGCCGGAAACAACAGCCCCGGAGGGGCGGCAGAATGCAATTTCGTGTTCTGCCGCCCCTCCGGGGCTGTGTCGTCTTGACCTTTTCCACGGGCTGACGCCCGTGGCTAGAGTCTGCCGCCGCTTCGCGGCTTAATTCAGCGTAAGCGTAAGCGCGGTGCCGTTGTTCTGAACGAACCGCAGGTTGCCGGTCGACGCCTGTCCCGCGATGCCGCTGAAGACGATGAACTCGGTCGTGAAGCCGCCGCCATTCACAATGTGAGGAAACAGCAACTCGGCTGACGATGTCGTGGCCGCCTCATTCGTCGGCGGTGTGGTTGTCATCAGGTAACTGGTGTTCTCGTTGTAGCGGCTGCGGATTCCCACTACCGAGATTCCAGAAGTCGAGGTCGATATCCTCAGGATCCCTCGGAACGGATTTGGCAGTCCCGTGAAGAAGCTCGTCAGGAATCCCACGATCTGGCCTGATCCCGGAATTGTCCGTGTCGTTGCCGCGGGAAGACCCGTTGTCGTCCCGTCCATGTTGGTAAGTTCCAGCGTCACCGTTCCCGACGTTGCCGATGTGTTCGCGATCGCAAATCCTGTTTCGATGTTCCCGGCCGTGCCTGCCGTTCCCGATGCTTCCACGTACAACCGGAATGCGCTTGCCTGCACCGCACCCACTCCCGCTTCCGATAACGTGAACGCGCCAGGCTTGTAGGTAAACACCACCAATGGCACCGGCGAGACTCCTCCACCGGTGGGATTGACTCGTACCGATCCCTGCGTCAGCGCCGTCGCCGTTCCCGCTGTCGAGAGCCTTACCGAACTCCGCGCCGCCACCGAATACGCATGCGTGCTGTTAACGACGCCAGCGATGCTGACGGGCGTCGGCGCGCCTGCGGCCGACTCCGAGCCCTGGCTGAAGAACTGCACATCTCCCGTCATGGCCGTATCCGATGGATTCACAAGCAGAATGTGCGTGGTCAGTCCCGCGCCGTCGGCAAAGTGGGGAATGTACTGCGTGCCACTGCTTGCCGGAAGCGACGTATCCACAACCGGCAGTGTCGACATTAGAAAATCACTGCGCTCGTTGGTGAACGTCCGCAAGGCGACCATTGAAATCGGCACAGTCGAAGTGAAGCTCATCGTCCCCTGCACAGGCTTGGGACCTAAAAATGGATCCGCATCCAGGAATGCCGCCCGCTGCGCGTTCGCGGCGAGAGAGAAACTCCCGTCCTTAACGACGGCGCCCGCCGTATTTGTAATCTGAAATGCAATCGTCGCGGCCGTGCTGTTTGGATTTGCCACCGCTATGCCGGTGTTCAGCCGCGCGTCGGCGCCGACTTCGGCATAGATCCGGCCGCTCAGGAGCAGCGGAGAAGCAGGAACCCCGGTCTCGGAGACCAGAACGTTGTTCTGGCGATATCCGAAAATCGCCACTCCCGATGGCGTCGTGCTTCCCGTACCTGGCTGAATCCGGGTATAGCCCTGGACGAGATCGCCCGCACCGTCCGATCTCAGCAACGATCCACCACGATTGGAGAGAGTAAACGACCTGATCGAGGTATCCGGCGGAGGGGCAACGGCCGCCGGATCCACTCGATCCACGCGCGTATAGATAAAGTCGCCGGTATTCTGTGCGTTTCCGTTCGCGGCGTTCGCAGCCAGATTGAAGCGGACGGTTCCGCCGGCAGTACTGGAAGGAGCCGTCCAATTCACTGTAAATGTGTTGGTTGGAGTAAGGAAAGCATTAGTCCCATTATGTTGTGCGTACTGAATGCCCGCCGAAGTTATGACGGAAATTCGCGACACCCCCGTCGGCACGGCGAACGTTCCAGCTTGCGAATTCGAGCTGTCGGAAACCGCGGAAAGCTGGAAGCCGTATCTCACCGCGCCTGCCTTTGTCATGGTCACCGTTAGCGGATACATCTGTCCTGCCGTCCATTGCGCAGGTAATCCGCCAAGAGTCAGAGTGCCTCCAGCGACGTTTAAACCACTTCCGGCGTGGCAACTTGAGTTTGCGCAAGTGAACGAGATTCCACTTCCACTGATTCCATTTGTCGCGGGATCTGGTCCCGTCGACGAGTTGTATCCGAACAGGACTCCTACCCAGACAACTCCCAATAGCGCTGTGAACAAGAACGTATGTTTAATCTTCAAAGTTGCTCCTCCACCTGGTTCCGTGAATTAGATAACAAAGGCGTTCGGAGGAAAAGAGGGTAATTTCGAGAAGGCCGGAGCAACTCCACCCTCACCACGCCCACACTGCTTCGACAAGAATACAGAAATTCGGCTTAATGGAATCCGCCAACGTTGTTCATGGTTTTCGGGTCGGACGCATGGTGATTTCGCTGATGAAGCTGTTTGGGTCCTGGGTGACGATCATCCGGACCACATGGGCGACATCGGATGGCTGCAGCATCTTTTCCCTGCCTTTCCCGGTCTTGCTCTGCGGCGAGAAACTCGTATCCGTCGATCCCGGACAGATTACCGAGGCTCGAATGCCGTGTTCGCGCACCTCTTCGGCGAGAGATTCCGTAAATCCCCTCACTCCGAACTTTGTGGCGCTGTAAACGGCGCGGTTTGCCGCGCCGACTTTGCCGGCGATGGAGGCAATGTTGATGATTTGCCCCGTTTTACGCTCGATCATGGAAGGCAGTACGCATTGGCAGGTAAAAAAGATCCCTCTTAAGTTGGTGTCGACAAGCGTCTGAAAATCCTCGTCCGTAAAATCAACCACGGGACCGAAGATTCCCAGGCCGGCAGCGTTCACGAGAATATCGACAGGCCCGACCGTTGTAGCCGTCTGTTCGAACAGGCGCTCGACTTCGACTTTGTTTCGAACGTCGGTCGGGATGACGCTCGCCGAACCAATCATGCGCGCAGTCTCTTCCAATTCCGTTCGGCCGCGCGAGGCGAGAACGAGCCGTGCGCCCATCTTCCCCAGCTCAATCGCTATGCCACGGCCAATGCCGCTGCCCGCGCCCGTCACTACCGCTACCTTTTTTTCGATGGACACCATTTGAATCACCTCGAATTTAAAATCACCTTGGCACAAAAAAACCGCACAGCGTCCCCATAGAAACTCCCCTCCTAAGTTAGGAGGGGTGGCGCGGCGACGTTTTATCAGCCGAGCCGGGGTGGTTCCAAAGCCAGAACGCCTCGGTCTTCAACTTCTCGGCTCGGGAACCACCCCGTCTGCGCCTTCGGCGCAGCCACCCCTCCTAACTTAGGAAAGGAGTTTGTACACCCGGAACAGCGAGTTCCTGGTCCTTGTATTGGAGCTGGTACAACCTGTAATAAAGTCCCCGTTCGGCCAGAAGCTGCTGGTGCGTTCCGCTCTCGCGGACGCGGCCCTTATGCATGACGATGATCTTGTCGCATTTTTGGATTGTCGAAAGCCGGTGCGCAATGATGATCGATGTCCTGCCTGCCATGAGCCGCTCGATAGCTGTGCGAATCTGGATCTCCGTCTCCGTATCGACACTCGATGTGGCTTCATCGAGGATCAGAATCTGGGGATCATGCGCGAGCGCCCTCGCAAAAGCAAGAAGCTGGCGCTGCCCGGCGGAAAGTGAGGAGCCGCGCTCATTCACGGGATGATCGAGGCCCAGCGGCAATGTATTCAGAAACGGCGCCAGATTCACGTCCTCGGCAGCGGCGGCGATACGCTCGCGTGAAATCGGCGAGCCGAGCCGGATGTTGGACTCCATTGTTCCGGAAAAAAGAAACACATCCTGAAGAACAACCGCAAACGAGCTTCTGAGATACGGAATGTCGAGCGACGCGATATCCCGGCCGTCCAGAAGGATCTGCCCTTTCTGTATGTCGTAGAACCGCGTCAGCAGGCTGGTGGTGGTTGTCTTCCCCGCCCCGGTATGTCCGACAATCGCAATGGATTCTCCGGGGCTGACGTGGAACGACACGTCCTTCAGGACCCATTCGTCGTTGTTGTAGGCGAACCAGACATTCCGAAACTCAATCTCGCCTGCCGTCTTGCCCGCCGGCCTGTACGCCTTTGGATCGTTCACGATCGCCGGCGGCGTATCGAGCAGCTTGAACAACCGCTCCGAACTGGCCATCGCCGACTGAAGGATGTTGTACTTTTCGCTCATGTCCGCAATCGGCCTGAAGAATCGCTGGGAGTACTGGATGAACGCGACGAGCGCTCCCAGCGTGGCAGTGCCGGCGAGGACCTTGCCTCCGCCATACCAGATGACCAGCGCAATAGCTACGGCGCCAAGAAGTTCGATGGCAGGATAAAACCAGGCGTACGCGACGATCGCGTCCAGGTTCGCCCGAAAATGCGCTTCGTTGATCGATTCGAACTTCCGCTGGCTCTTGCGCTCGCGATTGTAAAGCTGAACAACCGACATCCCCGTGATGTGCTCCTGCAGAAATGCATTGATCCTGGCAATCGCGGTTCGGACGCGGCGATAGGAATCCCGAGCCTTGTAGCGGAACACTGCAGTGGTAAGCCCAATAAGCGGGACGACAGACAACGTCACCAGGCCCAGGTCCCAGTCGAGCAGCAGGATTGCGATCGTGATTCCGAGCAGCGTGAAAATATCGCCGAAGATGGAGACGATTCCCGCGGAAAACAGTTCATTCAAGACATCCACGTCGGTTACAACGCGCGTGATCAGGCGGCCCACCGGGTTCTTATCGTAGAACGACGGCGACAGGCGCTGCAGATGCCCGAACACCTGCATCCGCATGTCGAACAGAATTCCCTGGCCGGTGTTCTGAAGCGTGAGCGTCTGAACGGTCTCCGCCAGAAACTTGACCACCAGCAAACCGGCATAGGCAGCAGCGATGAGCGCGAGACCTGCCATGTTGCCGGCCGTGATGTAGTCATCGATAGCAATCTTGGTCAGCAGGGGGAAGACGGTTTCCAGCACCGACTGGAAAAGAATCAGCACGAATGCGAGCGCGACAAGCTTCTTGTATGGCCGAAGGTAGGTAACTAACCGGCGCATCAATCGCGAGTCGTAAGCTTTCCCTAATATCTCCTCTTCCTGCATTTTCTTTATGGCTACGCCCTTCCGGGCTTGCATTCGCAGCCGCTCATCAATCACTCACCGCCAGCTCTTCTTCGAGCAGCTGGCGCCGGTGCAATTCCGCGTAATACCCATCGAGGGCCAGCAGTCCGGCATGGGTACCACGCTCCACGATCCGGCCGTGGCTTAGGACGACGATTTCGTCGGCATCCTTTACGGTCGAAACACGATGGCTGATCAGGATCGATGTGCGGTCGCGCATCACGTCCTTCAATTCGTGCAGGATCCGCTCTTCTGTGTACGTGTCAACGCTCGAAAGCGCGTCGTCGAGAATCAGGATTTTTGGATTGCGGGCAACGGCGCGCGAAATCGCAGTCCGCTGTTTCTGTCCTCCGGAAAGGGTAATCCCCCGCTCGCCGACGACGGTTTCGAACCCCTGGGGAAATTCCTGGATATCGTCTTCGAGGTTTGAAATACGGGCTGCGCGCCGGATCTCTTCGTCGGATGCCGTGTCCACGCCGAAAGCGATGTTCTCGCGAATCGTCTCGCCGAACAGGAATGTGTCCTGTGGAATGTAGCCTATCGAACTGCGCAATGTTTCCAGTGGAATTCTCTCGATTGGAACGCCATCGACGAAAAGCGAGTTCGGGGGCGGATTGTAAAGCCGCGGTATGAGTTGAACGAGCGTCGACTTGCCGGAGCCGGTGGCGCCCACAATTGCGACTGTCTTGCCTTGGGGTATCGACAATGAAATGTCACTTAGAGTCGCGTGCCCGTTGTAGGAGAAGCTGAGGTTTCGGAATTCGATAGCCCCATGGACGACGAAATCTCGAACCACGCCGGCCGAATCGCAAATTTCCGGCGCGGTATCGAAGATATAGTTCAGGCGTTCCATGGAGGCCCGCCCGCGCTCGAGCAGGTTCACAACCCACCCGAGGGCGATCATGGGCCAGGTTAGCAGGCCGAGATACACGGTGAAGGCGACGAAGTCCCCAATCGTGATGGCGCCCTCCACAACGCGCCTTCCGCCCAACCATAAGACGATAACGACGGCCAGGCCGATCATGAACTGCATCGTCGGGTAGAAAATGCTGGTCACACGAATCAACTGCCGGTTCTTGTCAATGAGCGAGAGGTTCGAACGCCGGAACTCCTCAATCTCGTGGTCTTCCTGGACGAAGGCTTTCACGAC
>CAMAWS010000214.1 GCA_945861845.1 Candidatus Sulfopaludibacter sp. SbA3
CACCCCCGAATTCTTGAAGTGCAGAATTCGGGGGTGCGTCCCCAGAACTCCCTTATCTGACTGCGGCCCTGGGAGCGTAGTAGCCGGTGCGGGACTTCGCGGCGAGCTGCTTATTATTCACTTCAATGCGAATGCGGCGGAACGTGCCATCCGCTTTATCGTTACCCGACATGTAAGCCATCTGGTACTGCGAGCGCAATTCCGTGCTGATGTCCTGGAAATTCGCCGCCAGTTCCTCCAGCTTGAACGGAAAGAACGTTTTCCCGCCGGTTTCTTCGGAGAATTTCTTCAGCGTCTTGTCCCCGCGTTCCTGTTCGTTCGAACCGAAATAGGCCGTGTTGTTTGTGCTGATCGCATAGATGGTTACATCGCTGCGTTGTGCGGCTTCGAGCGTTTCGGTCAGCGAGATCCGGCTCGAGTTATCGTCCCCATCGCTGATCAGGATAATGACCCGACGGCCAGGCTGTTTTGAGAGCTTTTCTGTGACCGCGAGATAGATAGCGTCATAAAGCGAGGTGCCCCCGCCGGCTCGAATCTTGCGCACCGCGTCTGCGAGTTGCTCCGGTTCATCGGTAAAGTCCTGCAGCAAATCGACTCCTGAGTCGAACGTAATGACCGACGCTTTGTCCTTGTTCTTCTTGATCGCCGAGTAAAAGAACTCGATAGCCGCTTCCTGCTCGAATCTCAACTTGTCGCGGATACTGCCGCTGGTGTCGACCAGAAGAGATATCGTAAGTGGCAGGTCGGTTTCATTGCTGAAGTTCGTTATGGTCTGAAGCTTGTTGTCCTCGAAGATTCTGAAGTCGTCCTTCGTGAGGCTGGTGACGAACTTCCCCTTCTTGTCAGCGACCGTGAACAGGACGTTGACGAGATCGACGTTGACCGAAATAGTCTGGTTTTCGGCCGGCCGCCCGTTCTGGGGATTTTGGGCAGTTGCTGAAACCGCCAGAATGACCACGAGCAATAGAAGCCTTATCGCTTTCATAGTGGCAGGATTATAGCATTGCACGGAATTCATCCTCGCCAAGGATCTGCACTCCCAGTTCCCGGGCTTTATCGAGTTTCGAGCCGGCATCTTTGCCCGCTATCACAAAGATTGTTTTCCTGCTGACCGAAGCGGTGACGCGGCCGCCGCGCTGCTCGATCAGGGCCGTAGCCTCCTCCCGCGTCATCCCTTCAAGGGTTCCAGTCAACACAAAGGCCTTTCCTGCAAACACGGCCGGAATCGATGACAACGGCGGCGCCGTCGATTCCATCTGCAGCCCGGAGCGGCGCAGCCGTTCGATCAACGCCACATTTTCGGGTTGCCGCAGGAACTTATAAATGCTCTCCGCGAGCTTGGGTCCAACCTCATGCACAAGTTCAAGTTCCTCCTGCGAAGCCTGCTGCAGCCGGGCCATTGATCCAAGGTGTTCTGCAAGCAGTTGAGCGGTCCGTTCTCCCACGTGGCGAATACCAAGGCCGAATACGACGCGCCAGAACTCCAGTGACCGGCTTGCGGCAATTTCAGTGAGAAGGTTCTCCGCAGACTTCGGTCCCATCCGCTCCAGCCCTTCCAGCTGCTCCTGGTTGAGTTCGTACAGTCCCGAAACGTCCCGCACAAGGTCCTTTTCTACCAATTGGTCGACCAGGCGCTCGCCCAGGCCATCGATCTTCAATGCCCGTCTGCCAGCCCAATGAAGCAGCGCCTCCTTGAGCTTCGCCGGACAGGTTTGGGAAAGACATCGCCGAACAACCTCACCTTCACTGCGAAACACCTCGCCGCCACAAACCGGGCACGCAATGGGTTTCTCAAACGGACGTCGATCCGGAGCCTCCTCGACGACGCTGACAATCTTTGGAATGACATCCCCGCCGCGCTCAATGAGGACGCGGTCGTTAATTTGAACTCCCAGGCGCTCAATTTCGTCCTCATTGTGAAGCGTGGCATTGCGAATTGTTGTCCCGCCGAGCTGCACCGGCTCCAGTACGGCAACGGGCGTGAGGGCGCCCGTCCTGCCGACCTGTACGCGAATGTCGACCAGCTTTGTCGTTGCCTGCCTCGCGCGAAACTTCAGGGCAATCGCCCACCGCGGCGACTTTGCGGTACTGCCAAGCATCTCCTGGATATCCAACGCATTCACTTTCACAACGACCCCGTCGATTTCGTAGTCCAGGTCGTCACGATGCTCTTCCCAGTAGGTCGAAAACTCGATGACCTCATCAACCGAGCGGCACAGCTTCCGATGAGGATTGACCTTCAGGCCAAGAGCCGAAATACGCTCCAGGTTGGTTGCCTGGGTTGGACTTGCCGGCAGGATCGCATAGCCATAAAAGTCGAGCGGCCGCTTCGCGGCGATGCCAGGATCCAGCTGCCTCAATGACCCGGCAGCGGCATTGCGAGGGTTTGCGAACCGGGCTTCACCTGCTTGCTCACGCTCGTCATTTAGATTTCGAAAAGCCTTTAGTCCCAGGAAGATCTCTCCTCGTATCTCAACCGATACATTCTCATGGAGACGCAGCGGAACCGATCGTATAGTCCGCACATTCCCTGTAACAACTTCCCCTGTCTGGCCATCTCCACGCGTTACAGCCTTGCCAAGCAATCCGTCTTCGTAGATGAGCTCAACGCTCAGTCCGTCGATCTTCAGCTCAGCGACAAAATCCACGGCTTCCGCCTTGGCAAGTTGAAGAACCCGGCGCGCCCAGTCCGCGAATTCTTCCGGGGAATACGCGTTCTCCAGGCTCAGCATCGGATGTGAAAAAGTATAGGAGGGAAACTCCTTCGCGGGCTGGCCGCCCACGCGCTGCGTCGGGGAGTCGGGCGTGATCAAATGCGGATTCTCGGCTTCCAGGCGCTGCAGCTCCCGCAACATCTGGTCGAATTCGTAGTCCGAGACGACAGGCTTCGCCAGCACGTAGTACTGGTGCTCGTGCTGACGGATTTTCTCTCGAAGGTGTTCGATCTCGGTGGCAGCGTTCCTCATTGGCGCCGGGATACCCATGCTTCCGCAAGCTTATATCGTTGGACCTTCCCGCTGGCTGTGGCCGGAAACTCGGAAACGAATTCGACAAATTCCGGAACTTTGAATCGCGCGAGGTGACCACGGCAAAAGTCCTGAAGTGCGCCTGCATTGAGGAGAGCGCCGTCCCGGAGCTGGACTGCGACGGCAACCTCCTGGCCGAACAAATCGCTCGGCACTCCATAGGCGTAGGCTTCGCGGATTGCCGGGTGAGTCAGCAGCAACTCTTCAATTTCGCGAGGCGCCACATTTTCGCCGCCGCGGATGATGACATCCTTGATACGGCCGGTAATTCGAATGTAGCCGCGCTCGTCCATGGTGGCCAGATCGCCGGTGTGGAGCCATCCGCCGCGGACCGCGAGGTTCGTTTCATCAGGCATACCGTAGTAGCCCAGCATGACGTGATAACCGCGCGTGATCAACTCCCCTTCGCTTCCCCGCGCCAGTTCATCGCCGGAAACGGGGTCCACGATCTTCACTTCAACATCGGTCCCGGCAACCCCAACGGTCCCCACCCGCAGGTCCAGCGGGTCATCCGGGCGGGTTTGAGTGACCCCGGGCGACGCTTCAGTCAGTCCATAGCCCACGGTCATATGTCTTGCCCCCATCTTCTCGACGACGGCCTTCATTACCTCTAAAGGGCACGGCGCACCGCCCATGATGCCCGTGCGAAGCGACGACAGGTCGTACTTGTGGAAATCCGGATGATTCAGCTCGGCGATGAACATGGTCGGCACACCAAAGACAACCGTGCAGCGATAGTTCTGGATCGCTGCCAGCGCGCGAACCGGATTGAACTCGGTGAGACCGACGATCTGCGCGCCCTGGCTGTAGGCGCCCAAAACTCCCGTTATGCAGCCAAAGCAATGGAACAGGGGTATTTTCAGGCAGAGCACATCCGACGACGCCATCCCCAGCTTCTTCATCGTATTGAACGCGTTCCGAAGGATGTTGTTGTGGCTGAGCATCACGCCCTTTGGAAACCCGGTCGTACCCGATGTGTACTGCATGTTGATCCAGTCGTGCGGATCGAGCGGGATCGCCGGTAGTTCGAAATCAGCGGGAGCGGCGAGTCCCTCGAAATCTTCGGGAAGAATGAAGACTTCCCGGAGCTCGGGCAGGCTTGGGCGAACTGCCTCCAATTCCTCCATGAAATTGACGCCGCGAAACGACCGAACCAGGGCCAGGCCCCTGGCCCCGGACTGCGAAAGGACGTACTGGAGCTCATTCCGCCGGAGAGATGTATTTACGGTAAGAAGAATGACGCCGATCTTGGCGGTGGCGAACTCCAGAATGATCCATTCCGGCATGTTGTTTGCCCATATGGCAAATCGATCGCCCTTACGGAAACCAGCGCGATAGAGATTCTTCGCAACGCGCTCGGAGAGGTCGTTCAGCTCGGCAAACGTAAAGGAAATGTTCAACTCTGGAAAGATCAGAGCGGTGCGGGTTGCGTGCTCCCTTGCCAGGTCGCTGATGAGATTGCCGACCGTACTGAGCTGCACTGCGTTCAGACCTCCTGATCTCGTGGAATTCAGGATCAGACGAAAGCCGCGAAGCATCCGCATGGAAACTCCCCTCCTGAGTCAGGAGGGGTGGCGTGGCGACGTTTTATCAGCCGCGACGGGGTGGTTCCGAAGCCAGAACGCATCAGTCTTCAACCTCTCGGCTCGGGAACCACCCCGTCTGCGCCTACTACGGAGGCTTCGCGGCATTTTCTTCATGGGCGCAGCCAACCCCTCCTGACTCAGGAGGGGAGTCTTAATTTGGATCTGACTTTTTAAGATCCAGCTCCAGGCGTTTACTGAAGAGCTGTCGAGCTTCTTCCAGCAAGCGAACCTCGTCCCCTGGTTTGAGTTTCAACTTCGCTTTCTGTGCCCAAAAGCGGAGATTCGTTATGTCTGGGCTGTTGCGGAAATCCGAACCCAAACTGAAACACCATCGAACAAATTCTTTGGACGGTTTGCCGGTTCCCTTGTCTTCGTTAACTGTTTGGTCAGCCTCCATCGGCGGCGGTGCGTCGAAAAGCGATGGGGTACGTTGAGACAGTTCGTGTGTAGACATACGGCGGTAGTGTCGTCACAATGTGGGACAAGTCAGGTCCACTGAACAAGATGAAGCTGCCACATGAAGCTGAATGAGCTATACGAAAAATCGATTTTGATCCTGGGGTTTGGCGCTGAGGGTCAAGCCACGTACGAGTTCCTCCGAAAGAAGTGGCCATCGAAACCTCTATCCATCGCCGACGAACGTGTCCCAAGCCGGTTTTCCACCGATATTGCCCGAGGGTTGCAGAGCGATCCGGCATTGACCTTGCACCTTGGACCGGGGTATCTGGATTCCCTGCACTCGGAGAAATGCGAGGTAATCATCAAAACGCCGGGGATACCCGCCTCCGTTGACCAAATCGCCAATGCCCGAGAGTCCGGCTGCATTCTAACGTCTCATTCGCAGATATTCCTGAGCAACTGTCCCCGGGAGAAAGTCATCGGCATTACCGGAACGAAGGGTAAGAGCACTACGTCCTCACTCATTTACGAAATACTCAGGCGGGCAGGCATCCCTGCGGAGCTTGTAGGGAACATCGGCCGGCCCGCATTGCCAAGACTCGCCGATGCGGCCGAAGGCAGCTATTTTGTTTACGAGTTTTCGAGCCACCAGTTGGCCGAGGTCAGTTCCAGCCCTCATATCGCCGTTCTTCTCAATATTGTTCCGGAACACCTGGACTACTACTCGAGTTTTGACGAATACGCCGCAGCCAAGGAAAACATCACGCGATTTCAGGACAGTGGCGATTTCCTCGTATTCAATGCCGACTATGCCATTCCCAGCGCAATCGCCGGGCGCAGCCGCGCCGCGCTGAGACCTTTCAGCCTCAGGAGTATTCAAGGGGAAAAGATCGCATGGTTGGACTCCATTGGCGGGGAGGGCATCCTTCGCATGGATGAAATACCGCTTCCGGGCAGGTTCAACGTCCAGAATGTGCTGGCGGCGCTTGCGGTGGCATCACTGTGTGGCGTGCCCGCAAGGGCGATGCGCGATGCGGTGCTGGACTTCCGGGCCCTGCCACACCGCCTGGAATTCGTGGGCGTGTTCAACGGAGTGGCCTTTTATGATGACTCCATTGCCACCGTCCCGGAGGCCACACTGGCAGCCCTGGAGGCGCTGGGCAAGGACGTGCAGACAGTGATCCTTGGAGGGCACGAGCGGAATCTGGATTTTCGCGATCTCGGCGCGAGGCTCCCGGCGAACGTCA
>CAMAWS010000215.1 GCA_945861845.1 Candidatus Sulfopaludibacter sp. SbA3
AATTAATGTGAGCCTCGAGATCGGCCAGGTCAGCGAGACCGTCGAGGTTCAGGCTAATGCGGCCCTGGTTGAAACGCGCAGTGTGGGCGTCTCGCAGGTCATGGAAAACGCGCGGATTCTGGAGTTGCCCCTCAACGGCCGGAACGTCAACGACCTGATTACGCTTTCCGGCGGCGCCGTTCAAACGGGAGTCACGGGAAGCAAGTCGTTTGCCGGTTCGCCCCAGGTGGCGGTTGCGGGCGCCCTGCAGTTCGGAACGGGCTATCAGTTGGACGGCGCGATTCACAACAGTGTGTTCGACGGCTTCAGCCTTCCAATGCCTTTTCCCGACGCTTTGCAGGAGTTCAAGGTGGAGACCAGCGGCCTGTCCGCCCAGACATCGAAGGGAGCGGCGGTTGGCGCGGTGACCAAGGCCGGCACCAACGAGTTCCATGGGAGCTTGTTTGAGTTTGCCCGGAACGACCTGTTCAATGCCCGGTCCTATTTCGCGCCGACCAAGAACACCTTGAAGCGTCACCAGATGGGCGGAACGATCGGCGGCCCGATTGTCCAGAACAAGCTGTTCTTCTTTGGCGGCTATCAGCGCACCACTCTTCGCCAGGATCCTGCCAACGTTCAGCGATGGGTTCCGACAGCGGCGATGCTTGCAGGCGACTTCAGCGCCTTCAGGTCCCCGGCGTGCAATGCGAACCAGACACTCGCGCCCTTGCCTGCGCCGTTCGTGAACAATCGCATCGATCCCGCGCTTTACAGCAAAGCGGCGCTCAACATTGCCAGCCGCTTGCCAAAGACGAGCGATCCGTGCGGCCTGGTCACATTCGGACCACGAACGAATGAGAATGCCATCCAGGTGGTCGGCAAGGTCGACTATCAGTGGAGCGCCAGTCACTCCCTGTTCGGCCGGTATCTGGTGAACACGAGCGCGATTCCGCATGCTCTGGACTTCGATCCAAATAACGCGTTGCTGACGAACTTCGAAGGTTACGACAACATGGTCCAGTCGTATGCGTTTGGCGATACCTATTTGATCAGCTCCAGCACGGTCAATGCGTTCCGTTTGACTGTGAATCGTATGGCGACGAACCGTCTTGGAGCCAAGTATTTCGGCCCCACCGATGTTGGGATCAACGCCTTCAGCTACCTTCCTAAATTCCTGAATATGACCGTGAGCGGCGGCCCGGGTTTTGTACTTGGCGGCGGTACACGAACCGACTCCACGACCCGTGGCACCAGCTATCACATGTCCGATGACATCAGTGTGATCAAGGGAGCCCATCAACTGGCGTTCGGCGGAAACCTTGCACAGGGCAGGTCCAACACGAACTCCAATTCGCAGTCTCCGGGCGGCTACACTTTCAATGGCCGGTCCACAACAAGCGGAATGGCCGATTTCCTTCTCGGGAGACTGACCACCTTAAGTCAGGGCGGCCCCAGCGAGCTTTACCAGAAAGAATGGTTCGCCGGGTTGTATCTGTCCGATAGCTGGAAGGCTACGCCGAATCTGACTGTCAATATGGGCATCCGCTGGGAGCCCTATCTTCCGACGACCGATGCAAAAAAAGCCGTTTTCAATTTCGATTACGAACGGTTTAAGCAAGGCGTTAAGACCTCTGTCTTCAAGAACGCGCCCGCCGGCTTCTACTATCCCGGCGATCCGGGTTTCCCGAGTGACTCCGGCGTTGAAAGCCAGTGGACGAATTTCTCGCCGCGCCTCGGACTCGCCTGGGCTCCGGGCGGGGACGGCCGCACGTCGATTCGGGCTTCTTACGCTTTGAGCTATGAATACTATCCGTTGAGGTTCCGCGAAGACGTCACGGCCGCATCCCCCTGGGGAAAGCGGAACCAGCTCAGCAGCCCCGGCGGTGGTTTGGATAATCCGTGGCGCGATACCCCCGGAGGAAGCCCGTTCCCGTTCGTGCTTAATGCCGATACGGACTTCGCGCCGGCCGGCGTGTTCCTCACGACGCGGTACGACATCAACAATCCCTCCGCCTCGCTTTGGAACCTGAGCGTCCAAAGGGAAGTTGTGAAGGATTTGCTCGTATCTGCGAGCTACATCGGAACGCAGACCGCGCATATCTGGACGACGCGTCTGATTAATCCGGTCATCTTCTTCCCAGGGAATGCTGTGAACGGCGTCTGTACGTCACAGGGTTATACGTTTAACACCGCGGGCACCTGTTCCACGGCAGCCAATCTGGAAGCCCGGCGCAAGCTGACTCTGGAGAGACCTGCCGACGGCCGTTTGATCGGGGCCCTGGACGAATTTGACGACGGCGGTACGCAGAGCTATAACGGCATGCTCGTTACCGTGCAGCGCCGAGCCGCCAACGGCCTGACCGTCAGCACCAACTACACGTGGTCGCACTGCGTCAGCGATCAATATGAGACGGACGGACCGGCTCCAGGTGCCGGCTACCAGAACCCCGATAATCGGGATTTTGATCGAGGCAACTGCGATTCGGATCGGCGTCACATCCTCAATTTCACAGCAGTAGCTGAAACCCCGGAATTTGCAGGCAATACGATGCGGCGTGTGGCGTCCGGATGGCGTTTGTCCGGAATTTACCGGACGGCCTCCGGGGCGCCGCTGACCATCCTTACTGGTGACGATCGCGCGTTGAGCGGCATCGGCAGCCAGCGCGCCGCACAGGTCCTGGCCAGCCCATACGGCGACACTTCCACAGGACCGCTGACGAACTTCCTGAGCCGGGATGCGTTCGCGTTGCCTGCTCTTGGAACCCTGGGGAATATGGGTCCGCGAAATGTTCGTGGCGTGCGTACATGGAATTTCGACATGTCGCTGTCGCGAATATTCGAGATCACGGAAGGGCAGCGGCTGGAGTTCAGAGCGGAAGGCTACAACGTGACGAACAGCTTCCGGCCGGTGAATCCAAACCTCAGCCTCAACAATAGTCTGTTCGGCCAGATCCGTGACGCGCAAGACTCCAGGGTCATGCAGTTCGCCCTGAAATACGTTTTCTAGTAAATTGTAGTTTTACGGCAGGTCTTGTGGCCGCGGGGCATCAGCTCCGCGGCCATTGCCGTTTCAGGGAAGCCGCATAGCGGCGGCAGACTTTAGCCACGGGCGTAAGCCCGTGGAAAACAAACGATAAGAAATCAGCCCCGCAGGGGTGGCATAACAACACGTTTGAATTGTGCCGCCCCTGCGGGGCTGAGACCGCTTGCGAAATCGAATTCCACGTGCTGACGCCCGTGGCTACAGTCTGCCGCCGCTACGCGGCTCACTCTTCAACGCCATTTAATCAGCGCAAGGACGTTGGAGTAGTCGTCGGTCCATGGGCGAATCGAGTTGGGCGCAAGTGGTTTCCAATTCTGGTCTCGTCCAATCCGGCCCAGATGTTCAAGCCGCCGGGCGCCAATGACGAAATCGGAACCGGATTTCCCGGGAGCTGCCTCGTCCCTGTCGATGCGTAAACGTCCTGCCAGGCCGGAATTGGCAAGGGCCGATGCCACCAGCTTCTGAACATCCAGATAACGATTGGAAACATGAAACAAGAGTACGCCGTCCGGTTTCAGTTTTGAGACATACACTTCAATCGCTTCACGTGAAATCAGGTGCGCCGGTATGGAGTCGGAACTGAAGGCATCCAGCATCAGCACATCGAAATGTGAATCCGGTTGCTGTCCTATCGCAAGCCGGCCATCGCCGATCACCACGTTGCAATCCTCGCCACAGCGGCGGAGGAAGGTGAAGAACCTGAGCGCGATCCATTCGACCTGCGGATCGATGTCGAAGAACGTGATATGGCGGGCCGGGCCGCCGTAAGCCGCCATCGTGCCGGTGCCGAGGCCGACAACACCGATGCGCTGGTCCTTTCGTTCGCCCAGCAACTGCATGACGTCTCCAATCGGACCGGTCGGATGGTAGTAGGAAATGGGCTCGCCCGATCTTTGCGGGTCCATGCTTTCCAGCCCATGCATCGTATCGCCGTGCAGCAGCTTCCGCGCGTTCTTATCAAGATCGTAGACGACCTTCTTCACGCCAAAGAAATTGCGCGCCACATATATTCGGTCGGCGTCCTCGACCAGCAGCGGCATTGTGAGCGCATAGCCCGTCAGCAGCACCATGAACGCGAGCGCGAAGCGAAGCCGCCGCTTTCTGAAGGCGAAAACGATCATGAAAAATGCGACGTCGGGTATGAGGGCCGCATAAGGACTGAAATTGATCCAGTCCCGCCGGAAAACGTAGCCGGCGGCCAGGAACATGAGGGCAAGAATTGCGGGATAGATCCAGTCCCGTCGATTCGGACGATCGTTCTCGTTGTACCACTCGCGAAAGAAGGGAACCAGCGCCACCAACAGCGGATATTCCAGGACTGTCGAGAAAACGCGAGGTGCGATGATCGCCGCGAACATACCGCCGAGGGCGCCGCCCAGCGCTATCCAGAGATAGAACTCCGTGAGATGCCGCGGGTCCGGCCGCCGGGCCGCCAGCGCGGAATGGCACAGGAATGCGCCAAGGAACAGGATCGCAATGTGTCCCGCTGTGATCGTCCAGTTGAGCGCGGGCGCGGGCGGCACAACGTCAGGCACGATCGGCAGCAGCAGGAGCAGCGGAACCGGCGCCAGCCGGGATAACAGCCTGGCCGAGATCAGACGATTCCGAGCGAAGGCCAGGATGAACGTGACCAGGTAAACCGCCAGCGGAACAATCCAGAACAAAGGCGCGGATGTCACATTGACCGTTATGTGATTCGTCACGGCCAGCATTAGTGCGGAAGGAACAAACGATGCGGCAAGCCAGTAACCCCGCAATCGCAGCGATGGCGGCACGGCAGACAGAGTGTCTTCTTCCGCGGCCGGCGAGTGTTTCGTTCCGGAATGTTTCCAAAGGAAGACCGCCATGGAAGAGATCACCAGGAACAGAAGAACATAGCCTCCCGACCAAAAATGGCTCTGTGCAACCACTCCCAGTTGGGGCTCAAGTATCAGCGGGTATACAAGAAGGGCGAGAAGGCTGCCTGCATTGCTCGATGCGTAGAGGAAGTAAGGATCGCGGCCCGATTCGCTTGAGGTTTTGGAGAACCAGCTTTGCAGGAGAGGCGCCGTCGTGGAAACCATGAAGAACGGAGCGCCGACGGTTGAGAGCAGCCGGCCGAACAGCCAGAGCATCGGTTGTTCGGAGGCAGCCATCGTGACGCTTCCTGCAAACTGCATTGGCAGCGAAATCAGCGCGGCAGCCATGAGCAAGCAATGAATCCGCACCTGGGATCGAATGGACAGTTTCGCCAGCGCATGGGCGTAGATGTAGCCCGCGAGCAGCATGGTTTGAAAAAAGAGGATGCAGGTTGTCCAGACCGAAGCGGCGCCTCCCAGAAAGGGAAGCGCCATCTTCCCAACCATCGGCTGGCAGCAGAACAGGAGAAATGCGCTCACAAAGAGCGTGAGCGCGAAGAATCGGGTCATTCGTTGGTGGCGCCTATTGCGGAGCTTTGTACAGTCCTACGTAGACGGCCTTGCCAACGATCTTTCCTGCCATTGCCTCGATGACTTGAGGGCGCGTCGCGGTTGCCGGCAGGTCCAGCTTTGCGCTGAGCGCGAACAGTTCGAATGTGTAGTGGTGGACGGGGCCGACGGCTGCCGCTCCAGGTCCCATATATTGAGGACCGCGGAGGCTGCTCTGAAACGAACCGTCCGGCAGGGTCGCGCCTGTTGGCACGCCTTCCGGAAGCGACCTGGTGGCGCCCGGAATGTTCACTACCATCCAGTGCAGCACATCTTCGATTGTTCCGTTACGAGCGACATCGGGGTCTCTAAAAAAGAGCACGAATGCCGCGGTATTTGGTGGCACGTTGGTCCACGAGAGGGCAGGGGAAGTGCTGGATCCTGCCTGGGCATACTTGACGGGAATCTGTCCGCCATCCGGCCACGCCGTGCTGGTGAGCGTCAATCCTGGTGGCCGCGGGGCTGCGGCCTGTCCGCCACCGGGCGGTTGTTGGGCTGCCGCAGCCGTGGTCATTGTGATCATTGTTATCAGTGCCGCAAGCACTATCAAGAGCATGAATAACCGAGTTGTTCTTAGTCTCACTATTTCTCCTTTAATTGCTTACTGAATGTATTTCAAATGGCACGCAGTACAACTGTCGAAAATCTTCTCGCCGGCTTCGAGTACTGCGTTCGCATCCCTGGCTTTCGCAGCCTTTGCGGCAACAATGGATGTGTCCATCATGTCCAGCGACATCTTGATCCAGTCTCCCTGGTCCAGCGCCCA
>CAMAWS010000216.1 GCA_945861845.1 Candidatus Sulfopaludibacter sp. SbA3
AGTGGGACGACGGGTGTGATCAGCGCCGCCGCGCCCGCGGCCGCACCCTTCAAGAAACCACGACGATCGACGCCATTCTTTTTTGATTTCGCCACGGGATTCGCTCCTTCCGAATTGCCTTTGCTATCGATTACGTTTTGAAACGTTGCGTTTTGAACTGCACGGCATACTAGTCGACAGGTTCAAAACAGAAAACAAATAAGCTGTTAACTAAGCCGTAACAATGACGCTCCGAAAATCGGTCTTCCTGTTTACGCGGAATCGTATCAATTTGTCGCAATTCATTGACAAGCCGGCATCGGGAACAATTCCCATGCCAGAAATTCTTTGACAACTCAATTAGACGAGTAAAGGATCTCTGGTATGAAAACCATTGCCCTGACTCTGTTACTGGCGGCCACGAGCGTATTCGCCCAGCAGCCCGCCGCTGCGCTGCCGCCGTTGATCAAAGAGAACGCGACGGTGAAGATTTCCGAACACGTCTATGTGATTCCCGACGGGAATGTTGGGGGAGTTCCGAATGTCGGCATCATCGTGGGCGGCAATGCGACGCTCGTCGTGGATACCGGCCTTGGCGTCCGCAACGGTCAGACCGTCCTGCGTGAAGCCACAAAGATCAATGGTAACAACCCAATTTACATAACGGCCACGCACTTTCACGCGGAACATACGCTTGGAGATGCGGCCTTCCCCGCCACTGCAAAGGTGATCCGCGGGCGCGCTCAGCAGCGCGACATGGACGAACTGGGAATCACGCCGAACTTTTCCGGCAGGTCTCCGGTGCATACGGAGTTGGTGCAGAATGCCGCATACCGCCGCGCGGATGAAATCTTCGACAACGAAAAGGTGTTCGACCTGGGCGGCGTCCGGGTGCGTCTGCAGTGGATGGGTGGTTCAACACACACCAACGGCGACACGATCATTTTCGTCGAAGGCGAAGGCGTGCTCTTTGCGGGCGACCTGGTCATGAACCGGCGATTTCTAGCTTTCGGCGCCAATCAGGCCGTCAGTGTTCGCGCCTGGCTTGGCACTTACGACAAACTGGAGCCGCTTCGGCCCCGCCACATCATTCCCGCCCACGGCGATCTGGGTGACGGTTCACTGATCGAAACCAATCGAAGCTACCTGCGAGAGCTGCAGACCCGCGTCGCGGCGTTGAAGCGCGAAGGAAAGAGCCTGGACGAGACGACGCAATTGATCACCGCTGAATTTCAAACCCGGTATCCCGGCTGGATCGGAAATGCAGGGCAGGCGGTTCGATCCGCATACAACGAAGCCAATTAGAGTACGGAGTAGTCGATGACCCATGCGACGCGAATCGCGGGTGTGCTTTCCCCCGTGTTACGCCATTCAAAGCCGACCTCTCTCCCGATAAAGACCGATTTGTGCGGCAGTGCAGATGGCTGCTTTCGCCGAACGTTGGCCTTGCGGTGTTTGGAACGAATTCGGAAGCGAACTCGTTATCGGTGGAAGAAAAGGCGGAATTGCTGGACGCCCTCATCGACGCCGGCATCGATCCCGGCCGGATGATGCCCGGCGTCGGCCATTGCGCCATCACCGATTCCGTACGCCTGGCGGCCCATGCAGTGAAGCTCGGATGGTCGAGTTAACGGCCGAGCAGTCGAGATCAATGATCGCGGATTTGGATCGCGCAGGATTTATGATGCCGGGGTTGGCGGCAGTATGACCAAAAATCCGGTTAACCTGATATAACCAACGTGTTTACTTTAGGGGGACAAGTGCAAAATAGCGGAAGGCATAGCATCGGTTGGAGCGCCCTGCTGGGATTGCTCTTCATATTCGTGACGTGTTCAGCCGTATTTGCGCAGAATACCGCGCAGATCAGTGGCTCAGTGAAGGATCAGTCCGGGGCTGTTTTGCCCGGCGTGGAAGTGAATGTCACTCAAACCGACACTGGAGTAGCTCGCAGCACGGTATCCGACGAGACGGGCACTTATTTACTGCCGAATCTTCCGGTTGGTCCATATCGGCTGGAAGCCGTGCTGCCAGGATTCAAGTCATTTGTGCAGACTGGAATTGTGTTGCAGGTTGGCGCAAACCCGACCGTCAACGTGATTCTCGAAGTGGGCCAGGTTTCCGAGCAAGTCGAGGTACAGGCAGACGCGGCGCTGGTTGAAACTCGAAGCACAGGCGTCGGACAAGTCATCGATAATCTGCGGGTCCTGGAAATGCCGCTCAACGGACGGCAAGTCACCGAGTTGATTCTGCTCTCGGGCGCTGCGATCGGCGGCCTGGCGCAGACCCCCGCGGGACGGAACTATCCCACGGAGTCGATCTCCGTGGGCGGCGGCCTGAACAACGGCCTGCTTTATCTCCTTGATGGCGGCACCCACAACGATCCTTTCAACAATTTGAATCTTCCGTTGCCTTTCCCCGACGCGCTGCAGGAGTTCAAGGTCGAGACCAGCGCACTGCCCGCTCAGTACGGTCAACACTCGTCGGCTGCAGTAAATGCGATAACGAAGTCGGGCACCAACGAATTTCATGGAAGCCTTTTCGAATTTGTCCGTAACGGTTCCCTGAACGCGCGCAACGCATTCGCCCTCCAGCGTGACTCGCTGAAGCGCAATCAGTTCGGTGGCGTCATCGGTGGACCTGTCATGAGGAACAAACTATTCTTCTTTGGCGGCCTGCAGACCACTCTTGTCCGTTCTGCGCCCCTGGATCTCACCGCGTTTGTCCCGACTCCGGCTATGATTGCGGGCGACTGGACAGCAGTAACCGCTCCTGCCTGCAATGGCGGCCGGTCGATCGCACTCCGAGCTCCGTTCGTGGGAAATCGAATTTCCCCAGCTCTGTTCTCCCCGGCAGCGCTGAACCTTCTTAAGAGACTCCCGGCTCCAATCGACGATTGTGGAACTGTCATTTACGGCTCCAATAACACGAGCAATGAACACATTATCGTCAGTAAGGTCGACTATCAATGGAGTGAGAAGCACTCCCTCTTCGGCCGTTACGAATTTTCGAGGCTGGACCTCCCAACCAACTATGACGGCATTAGTGTGATTACGGCGACTGAAGCCGACCGAAAGTTCCGAGCCCAGTCACTCGTCCTCGGCGATACATATCTGCTCAGCCAGAATGTAGTCAATTCGTTTCGCGCTACGGCGTTGAGAACCGTCGGCGAAAAGACCCCTCGGGACTACTTCACTTTCGGCGAGCTCGGGGTCAAGAATTTCTACTTTCCGCCGGGCATGTCCAAAGTGCCGCAGATTAACGTCGCGGGCGCATTCGTCGCAGGCAGTCAAAACCTCGTTCCCGGCGTTGGCAACTCGACGGTTTATCAGGTCTCCAACGATATAAGTCTGGTAAAGGGATCGCATCAAATCGGCATCGGATCGAACTACATTTACACGATGGTTAACGTCCTCGCCACGTCCCTCGCCGGGGCAGCCGTCACTTTTTCAGCAACAAACACCAATTTGAGTTTGGGCGATCTGATGTTGGGGAGAATGAACACCTTTACGCAGGGCAGTGTGACCACTCACTACCCTCGCCAGCATTATTGGGGTACATATTTGCAGGACACCTGGAAAGCGACGTCACGGTTGACTATCAATGCCGGTCTTCGATGGGAGCCGTTCATGGGGCAGAAGGACAAGGAAGGGCGGATCCTGCACTTCCAACAAGATTGGTATGATCAGAACCTTCGGAGCAAAGTCTTTAACAAAGCCCCTGTGGGACTGCTGTTCCCCGGCGATGCTGCCGTCACACATAACAATTTCGTGCCTTCGCACTGGTTGCATTTTGCGCCGCGTGTGGGATTGGCGTTCGATCCGACGGGCGATGGGCGTATGACCATACGAGCGGCATACGGAATCTTCTACGACTATCCACACATGTATCAGTTCAATGGACTTCGCGACTCACCGCCCTGGGGCACGCGCGTTGCCCTCACGAATCCGGCTGGCGGTTTTGACGATCCCTGGCAAGGCCAACCTGGCGGAAATCCATTTCCGTTGGTGATCAACTCGGACTCCACGTTCCCGCCTTCCGCTGTGATCGTCAATGTTCCACTGAATCTCCGAATGCCCTACGTCAATCAGTGGAACCTCAGTGTTCAAAGACAAATTGGTGAGGACTGGCTTCTCTCAGCAAACTATATCGGTTCGAGTGGTATTCATATCCTGAACACCGTCGAAGGCAACCCGGCGGTATTTATGGGTCTGGGGCCTTGCGTCATCAATGGCGTCAGCTATGCGACATGTTCCACTACCGGGAATACGGCGGCGCGGCGTGCATTGACCCTGAAGAATCCGGCTCAGGGCCAATACTACGGCCCCATGGTTAACCCGGACGATGGCGGAACCCGGAGCTATAACGGCCTTCTGGTTTCCATCCAGAGCCGGGCCGGCAGGGCCGTCACGTTAAATACGAATTACACGTGGGCGCACTGCATAGACGACGGCCAGCAAACGCTTATCCAGAATGGCGGGGCGATGCTCCCGGACCGCCGCGGCGCGAATCGCGGAAATTGCGACTCGGATCGCCGCCACAATTTCAACCTGTCAACGGTATACAACACGCCGCGGTTCGAAAACGCGGCATTACGCACTCTGGCAACCGGCTGGAAGATTGGCGGTATTCTGCGCGTGGTTTCAGGGAGCTATCTGAATGTCACGTCCGGCCTGGATCAAGCATTGACGGGCATTGTCGCCGAGCAGCGCCCCAACCAGGTGCTTGCCGATCCATTGAACGCCGACAAGAGCGGCAATCAATGGATTAATCCGGCGGCATTTGCACAGCCGGCTTTGGGAACCTACGGGAACCTGGGCTCGCGCAACATTCTTGGCCCTGGAAGTATTGTGATCAACACGAACCTTACACGAACATTCCAGGTTCGCGAGAACCAGTCCTTGGAATTCAGGGTGGAATCGTTCAATCTGCCGAACCATGTGAACCCGATAAGTCCGAACACGGTTCTGTCGAATAACACTTTCGGCAAGATCCTGAACGCAAGTGATCCGCGAATCATGCAGCTCGCGCTGAAGTACGTGTTCTAAAGCGGAGACATCGACAGCTTCGCTTGGCAAGGACTGGGCTTCAACCGTGCAGTTCCGTCGCGAATGATCGCGACGGAACTGCATTCGGGAGACAGCTTTAAGGAGATGTCAGGTCGATGCACTGCATGTTGCATCGATCAAAAACCAGGACGTTGTTGATTTTCTGACCCTCCGCATTTGTTCCCCGCGACGTGTCGATCAGGCTCTTCCCATCCCTCGATACGACGCGCCGGCGAATCCCGGTGAAGGTGATCTTCCCGGCGTTGTCCTTCGGAGTCAGATCCGTCGTGTACGCATCGATCGACCGATATGTCATCGTGCCCGGCGTCACCCCAGCGATTGACAAATCGGCTAACGTGGCCGGAGCGTACATCGGATAATCATTGCTGTTGTACTTCCATGTCACCTGAAGAAATGTGGGCTCGCCTTCCGGAGTAACGGTCACAAAAACGGTCATCATGAACCCATCTGGACGGAGTGAATACCGTCGGATTGAAATGGTTCCCGGTGTAGGAGCAGTACCTTGAGTGAATGTGGATTTTTCCATGTTGAGGCTCCACATTCCTAGTAATGGATCTGTCGCCGTACCTGCTACCGGCCCCTGGGCAAAAACCGTCACCGAGAACAAGACCAATACACCTACCCGAACTAGGCTGCGGTTCATAGACACCTCCAATACCCATAGCGATCAGGAAGGTCAATTCTTTCTTTCAACTGTGTCAGAAGCCGAGTGGAGTGTACGCCCGCAGGCCGGCTAAAGGCAAAAGAGGAACAACTGGCCGCGGGTGGAGCCGGACCTGAAATCCATCAGATTGCCAGTGGGCGGGATTTATGATGCCGGGATTGCCGGCTCAGTTCACAACTCGACTTGATTGGCGATTTCAGTTCCGATCGCCAGGGAGGCGGTTGCCGCGGGGCTGGGAGCGTTCAGGACGTGGACAGCTTTGGCGCCCCGCACGAACGCGAAATCCTCGACAAGGGATCCGGCAGGCGTCATCGCCTGGGCGCGCACGCCCGCACCACCCGTTTCCAGATCCTCTTCTCTCACATCCGGCACGAGGCGTTGCAGTGCCTGGCAGAAGAGCCTTTTGCTGAACGAGCGCCGGACTTCGTCCCAGCACATGCGTTTGTGCCGGCCGATAAACTTCCAAAGACCGGCGAACGAGATCGCATCGTAGAAGTCGGCGGCGTTGAAGTCTGTCTTCCGGTA
>CAMAWS010000217.1 GCA_945861845.1 Candidatus Sulfopaludibacter sp. SbA3
TCCGCGGTTTCATTATCGTTGAGTTCAGGCAAGTCTATTGCGCAGTCCTGCCGGATCTTTTCAGCAAGGCAAGGATTCCCCTGCGGTTGGTCAACATCCATATTGAGCAGAAACTCGCGCTCGCCGCCTTCCTCTTTCTTGCCTTGGTAAAGATTGACGTGAACCAAAATTAACGGCGCGAAAAGCGACTCGCCGGCTCTTGGATGCGGCTCGGCTTCGGACCATTCGAGAAATCCGATAGCAAGGAAGAGAGCGCTGTCCCCTGTGGAGTTCGCGAGCGTGTTCTGCTCGTTTCTGATTTTTGTGAGACGTTTTTGGAAGGCTTCTTCCGGAAGCAGTGAAATGAGATTGCCCTTCTGGAGAAGCTGCGAGACACCGCGAACCGAACCGCGAATATCTTCCCATTGTTCGCGGTCAATCGTGGTAAGCGCCTGACCTGAGTTAGCGGGGAGGCTGAGCTGTGAGCCACTTTTCAGACGAAGTTCTTGAGCAACTTGCGTGTGCTGATCACGGGTTAGGCCGAGGATTTCGATGTGCTTTTCATCTCGAACGAGCTGTTGCCAAACGCTGTCGATGTGTCCTTTCAAGACAACATGTTTATGTGCCTTTAGGTCATCTCGATAATTCGGATGGCCGGGGCGGAAATTAAGGAGCCGATTGCGCAGGGTGAGGTCAAGCAACCGTTGCCTTGAGCGCCTCAGTTTTTCAATGCTCATGACATAATGTCCAGCCCGCCGGAACCCGCGGTATTCACATCATCCTTCTATCATTGTCACATCGAAGGACACGGTAACCCGATACAGGTCAATGGTGTAATGGCGTAAATCATAGGTCATACTGTCAAACCAAGGCCCAGTAATCGTTCGCACCCGACGCCTTCAAGATGGGCACTAGCCCATCCGCGCAGCAGATCATAGATCGTATCGAGTTCGCCCACGTGAAATCCCCACGATTAGTGTATTGTCTGCGTAGATAATACTTATCTCTGCTATTTATGACGTACATTATCTACTTAAGGAGGCAGCTTGTCGGAGACTGATCGGGCGACAATCACGAAGCTGGCAAGGGCGGCAAGAGGCGGATTGGTATCCACCGCCATTGCGAGGTCGGTTCTGGAACAACCTTCCAATGTTGTCGCGTCGAGATTGTCTTCTTTGGTCAAGCGCGGTTGGCTCGCCCGCGCGCGTCGCGGATTGTATCTGGTGCTTCCACTTGAGGCCAGGGCAGGATCACAGGTGGCTGAAGATCCGTGGATCCTCGCAGCGATGACATTTTCTCCGGCCTACATTGGCGGATGGAGCGCCGCCGAACATTGGGGCCTGACAGAACAGCTTTTTCGGTCCACGATGGTCGTCACTGCCGCAAATATCCGATCGAGCAGAACACAACTGCTTGGGCATAAATTTCGCTTGTTCAAAGTGCCTCAGTCGCGGATGTCGGACACTGTACTCGTGTGGCGAGGCACTGAGAAAGTAGCTGTTTCAACGCCGGAAAGAACGATTGCGGACTGCTTATCGAGCCCGGAATTGAGTGGAGGGATCCGGCATCTATCCGACATGTTGTTGGAATTTGAAAAAACTTCCGGACGAGACCTTAACGAAATCCTGGAGGTACTTGTTCGGCTGCGAAATGGTGCGGCCCTGAAACGGTTCGGATATCTGGTCGAGTCATTGTGGCCAGACAGACGAGAATTGATGAATGACATCGGGAAAAGCCTCACGACCGGTTATGTCCGCTTGGATCCGACGGTAAAAGGGAGAGGCCCACTGGTGAGTCGTTGGCGGCTTTGGATTAACGTGACACTTCAGCGCCAGGCCGGATGATCCGCAAGCAAGACATTCTGGACCGAGCTGCCGAGTGGCAACTGCGTCCAGACGTCGTCGAAAAGGACTATGCGCTGGGTTGGCTCCTTGCCGCGATGCCTGCACACCCGGACACAGCGGAGCGGTGGATTTTCAAAGGCGGTACATGCATCAAGAAATGTTTTCTGGAGACGTATCGATTCTCAGAAGATCTCGATTTTTCGCTCCTGCAGGATGCGCCGTACACCGAGAATGAGATTAAACAAGCCCTCCAGGTTCTGGCGAGCACTGCCGCAGAACTCAGCGGTATCGAGTTTCCAACCGACTGGGTTGACGTCAGAGATCAGAGGAACAAGCAGGGCTTGCAGACGTTCCAGGGGCGCATTTCCTATCGCGGGCCTCTCGCATGGAATCGGCCCGAGCTTCCGCGAATCCTCATTGATATCACTCGGCATGAACCAGTTCTCGATCCGCCGATGGTTCGACCAGTGTTTCATCCTTATCCCGACGAGTTGCCCGGCAACACGGCGGTACTGACCTACTCGTTTGATGAGTTAATGGCCGAAAAAACACGGGCGTTGTTCGAACGATGCCGCCCGCGCGATCTGTACGATGTCATTTTCTTGCTTGAGAACCGGCCTGACGCGATTGATTTCGAGCAAACGCGAGACATCTTCCACCGGAAATGCGAGTTCAAACGTTTTGCACCACCTTCTGCAGCAGCTTTGATCCAAGTTGTCCAGGAGGAAACCGAGCTAAAGTCGGAATGGGAGAACATGCTGGCGCACCAGTTGCCGGTGCTTCCGATTCTTGATGACTTGCTCGGACGATTGCCCGGCTTGCTGGAATGGATTGACGAACCAACGGCAATGCTTCCGATGGAACTCCTAACGGCGGCGCCGGGTCGCGCGGGCGAAGCGATTGTTGCGCCTTCGGGTATTCAGTACTGGGGAGTCGCTCCACTTGAGAAGGTCCGCTTCGCTGGCGCAAACCGCTTACTGGTGGAGTTCGATTACGACTTCAAGCATCGAATTGTCGAGCCGTATTCTTTGAGACGGGCGCAATCGACCGGCAATTTGCTGTTATATGCGTGGGAAAGACATTCGAATCAAATTGAGGCCTTCAACATCGACAAGATTCAAAATCTACGCTCGACGAACGAATCCTTTGCGCCGCGTTACCGCGTTGAGCTGACCGAGGGTGCATTGAATGTGGCGCCTATCATCGCGCATAGTTCAGTCCCGACTTCATATCGAAGAAACTTCGGCTCAAAATACGTGTACAAATGTTCCCACTGCGGAAGGCAGTTTCGCCATTCGACCCGGGATTCGCACCTCCGCCCCCACAAAACGAAGGATGGATGGGATTGTAAAGGCCGAACCGCACATTACGTTGATACGATCTGGTGAGCAATATGAAAACGAGGCACTCTAAAAGCTCGATCTTCACTCTCACGATGTCGCCGCCGATCGTTCCCAAAGCGGCGCCAGCCTGCAATCTCATCGAATCCCATGCCATGGAAGGCGCGCCGATGAACTTCATCGATACGGCGCCATTGAAGGCGAAGTCCGCCTTGCGCTGGCGGCGACCAATCTCGGAAACCAACAGGGTTGTGCGAAGCGGCGACGATGGGCGTTTCCGACGCCGATGGCAAAAAATGTACATAGGCAGCCATCGACAGGGTGGTCAAGGGACAAGCGACCAATTCGGCGCGGTGAAGCCCTTCGGCCGATAAGGATTAACGCGGCCTATCTGATTATCTGTCGCCGAGCTGGCCGCCCAGCCAGCGCACGATCATGCCGACCGTCTCAGGCTTGGATCTCAGTATCCCGTGGCCCCGGCCCGCATCATCGTAGAGGATGAACTGGCTGTCCTTGCTTTTTGAAAGTTGCCAGGCCAGCCTGGATCCTTCCGCAAGACTTCCTCCGTCGGGATTCACGTCTTCGGTGCTGGCGATGGTAAACAACGACATTTCGCTCGTGCGAAGGTATTGCTGCACGTCGGGATCGGGCGGATAGAACGACAGCGACACGACCGTCTTAACGCGTGGATCGCCGATCGCCGCGCGAACTGCATGGTTGTTCACCGCTGTGGCTGAAACTATCCCAGTCCGGGAACCGTCCACTCTAGGCTGCGAGGCCAGGAAGTTCACAGCGGCTTTAATATCCTGGTAGGCCAGGTTGGACTCTTCAGACGTCTGATCGACGCCAACTTCGCCTTTACCCTCGGTAAGACTCTTTCGAACACCCCTGAGATCAAAAATCAGCACGGCCATGTTCTGTTTCACGACCTCGGAAGGCAAAGTCAGCCAGCTCTGCTGGCTATGATTTCGACCATGCGCCATGACTACCGCCGGAACTCTTGCGTTGGCGGCAATGTTATCCGGCATCAAAAGGGTGCCGTGAAGAATCGTTCCGTCCTGTGATTTGAATGTGACATCGGTCTTTGTCCCGAGCGCGTAGAGGTTGTCCATCAGCCACTTCGTAATGCTCTCGCCGAGGCCACCCGGCCGGTGGAGCATCTCCGGACCCTCACCCACGCCGTAAAGCACGTCGCTGTTCTTGTTCTCGGACAGGAAATAGGGCTCCATCCACACTCGCTGCTGGCTCTTCTTCCGATCGCCTCCGACCAGAGTGAGAACCGGGACCTCACTGTGGAATTCGAGGTATTCCCTCGACGCCTCGCTGAGGCGTTCCGGCGTCACCAGTATCAGGCCGCGCACAGCAGAATTCTCCGCCGCTTCGCGCACGGCCGGGTCCGCAGCGATTCCGGATGACATGAGAGCAACGCGATTCGCATCGACCTTCGGCTGTGTGGCCAGAAATTTGATGGCTCCCCTGAAGTCGAGCTGGAAACCTTCCAACTCCTTCATGGAAAATTTTTCGAAATCTTTCTTGCCGTAGCTGCCGGCAGTTCCGCGCGGATCGATAGTCAACACCGCGATCTTTCCCTGCTGGGCGAGAGGCCTCGCCAGATAAGGATCATAGATGGTCCGAATCCGAAGCCCCGGCTCGGACATCATCACGACAGCCGGCACAGGCGCAGCGGGCGCTCCCTTCGGCAGAAGGAGCGTACCGTGGATGGTCCAGCCATCCTCGGTCTGGTAGCTGACTCCGGATATGTCGTAGTTCAGGTTTCCCTGCCCGTAAACCGAAGCCGAGAAGATGCAAAACAGAAATAGTGAGTCTCGGAGAACTGAATTCATTGTGCGGGTCCTCAGAAGTGGGGATGGGAAATCTGGGGACAGACTCCGAATTCCTTACAGAATTCGGAGTCTGTCCCCAGGTCTTATTGCGCCCCGGCGCGCGCAACGTTTATCGGTATGACATCCATGCCGCCATCGCCGAGCCGCGGTTTCCCCCAATTGATATAACCGCGCGCAATTCCCGCTCCTGCGGTTGGGCCCGCGATCGTCAGCGTGTAGGTCCGCCGTTCCCCGGCAGCCAGGTATGGTATCTCCCATGCTGCAGCTTCGGTATTCGTATAGTTATCGCGGCGAATACCGGTATAGCCCGCGCCCGTCGTCGCCGTAACCGTCACGCCTGCCTGTTGTGCGGCTCCGGCGCCTCCCGGCAGCGGAAGAAACATAGTGAGGTTCTCGACCGCAAGTCCTTTGCCGCGCGTGCCGCCGTTTGAAAGCGTGATCGTGTAGGTGACCGAGTTGCCCGAAGCAGGGCCGGCGCTGATATTCGCCGAGACATTGGCGCGCAGTCCCTGATCGACGCCGAAGAACTGCCAGATCTCGTGCAGCGCGTCCTCACCCAGTCTCTGCGGAGAGTAGTTCCCCATACGCAGATGCGCACGGCCGCGGTTCGCCTCGCCGGTAGTGTGCGCGTACACCTCCTCTTTGAACCATTCGAAATCGGCGCCCAGGCCACCGGCCGTTCTGCGCGGATTTGCCATGAGCTGGCCGTGGCACTGTCCGCACCCATACGAAATCATCAGCCGCTGCCTTTCGGAGGCATTGGCCGGAACGTTCGTTAACCAGGGCCCCGGCTCGGGCACCTTCGTTAAACTGGCAAGGTATGCCCCAGCCTGACGGACTTCCTGATCCGAAATGTTCTTATCGGCGGAAAAGGCAGGCATGACGCCCCACGGCTGACGGACCGCGCGCATGAACTGCGCAGGAGTCAAAGTATGGCCGGCAAGATCCGGGCCTAATCCACCTTCTCCCCTCACACCGTGACAGAGCCTGCAATCGTGGTTGAAGCTTTCCCAAATAGCTTTCCCCGCCTGAACGTCTCCTCCGCCACCGGCAGGACCCTGGGCAAGGGGAATCAAAAGTAGCGCAATGAAAATGGGGTTCATACTCGGCCTCCTGCGCGTAACTCTACGCCACAAATTTCGGAGTGCAAAAAGCTTTCTGGGAGGAGGTTACGTACGCTGTGGGCGCGGGGCTCTGGCCCCGTGCA
>CAMAWS010000218.1 GCA_945861845.1 Candidatus Sulfopaludibacter sp. SbA3
TCGCTGGTACCTTGACGGGCCAGCAGGTTCATGCCGCGGGCGAATCCATTGTTGTTCAGCGAACTATGAAAATATGCTCGATAAGGAAGATCCGGCAGGGCGGATGCCACCTTCAGGCATGTGGCGTCCTTTGATCCGTTATCAAGGAAGTATGCGGTCACTGGAACTGAGAGACTTCGCAGACTTTCGAGCAGCGGCTGAATGAACTTCGCACTGTTATGAAAAACGATCAGGACATCAATTTTTGACGTCACGACTGCCTTCCAAATAGGCAACGATCAGCAACAGGACCGAATTCCGGTACAGGAAAGACAGTATTCGCACCGGGAACAACGCCTTCTCAGAATCCCAGACCGAGATTCTGCCCGCCGTTCGTGCGGAACACAGTGGTCCCGGACGTTGTCTGTCCTGCAGCACCACTGAAAAGCGTGAACTGGGTGGTGTGGCCCGCACCGTCAGCAAGATGCGGAAAGAACGCCTCTGCGGACGAAGCCGTTGCGAGTTCATTGCTCGGGGACAGCGTGCTGATCAGGTAATCTCCCACTTCGTTATTACGAATGCGAAGACCCAGCACAGACAGGGAATTCGATGACGACAGTCGCATGATCCCCTTGAACGGTCTTGCGAGCGTTGGAAAGAGGTCTTTCACCATCGCCGCGGTTTGGCCGCCGCCAGGAACCGACACAGACTTAGTCAAACCTGTGGAAGTTCCATCGAGAGTCAGCATTTCAATATCAACATTCGAGGTCAGTGCCGACATGTTGGCGATTGCGATCCCTGCCTGGATGGAACCGACCGAGTCCGGCACACCGGACTCCTCGACGTACGTCCTAAGTTGGGTTCCCGTTACGCCTATCACGCCTGCCTCCGTCACCCGAACTCCACCATTGAAGAGGGAAAAGACGGTCATCGAAACCGGGGCACGCACGCCGCTGGTCGGTGTAACCCGAACTGAACCGGTGACCGTCGTTCCGCCCATGTCGGGCAAATTAAGCTTTAATGCACCCTTTTGTACAATGGTGTACTCCACGCTGCTGACCGTCGTGGTCCCAACGGGCACGGTTGCCAAACCTCCGGCGGGATTGTAAAACTCGACTTTGCCGGTTATTGGAAAATCGGCAGTGTTCACAAGTATGACGTCGGTTGTCCATCCGCCATTGACAGCAAAGTGAGGGATATAAGCTGGGGCAGTGGATGCCGGTTGAGAGAGATCCACGACGGGTAGTGTGGCGAACAAAAACTCATTCCGCTCGTTTGTGAAGCCGCGAAGGGCGGTTACCGCAACAGGCGCGCTGGCCGTAAACGCAAACGTTCCGACAAGAGGGTCCCTCGTACCGTACGGCAGTTCGTTCAGGAACTTGGCCACCTGGGTGTTGGCCGGGATAGTTAAAGAACCGCTGGAAACAATATCGAATGTGCTCGCAACAGTGAAGTCGACCGTGACATCCTGGCTATTGGGATTAGCGATTGCGAGTCCCGTATTCCTGGGACCGTTGATTTCCGCGTAGAACAGCCCTCTCGTAATCGCGGGAACGGCCGCGACTCCGACCTCATAAACCAGCTTGGTTGACCTGAATCCTATAACGGCCACCCCGGCGGGAGCTGTCTTCCCCACGTCCGGCTGAATGCGGGCATACCCAACCGACACACCCGACGCGGTTCCGCTACTTTGGAAGGTCGTCCCACTGCGGTCCAGAATCGAGAAAGTTCTTCGCCCAACGCTCGTAGTTGACTCACACACACTGCGGCCAGAAAGAGTATTGCGCGGCTGGGGAGAAGCGCTCGAAAAGTCCAGTTGATTGTTGTCCGTATCCGTACATCCGGCCGTCTTCCGGTGAAGTGATCGACCATCGCTAGGCAAGGTTGGGCTGGTTCCTTCCCTGCAACCACTGCTATAACCCAGGAAATCCACCACGGAAACGAGCGATGGACATGCCCCTACCAACGAGGTATCACTGCTCAACAGGGCAATTTTGCCATTATCGAAACCCAGATTAATCAGGGTGGTCTTATCAGCTTGAGGTAGAGGTCCTCGGCCTCCGACGCTGTTCGCGCGAACCAAATAGTACTGGCCTGGCGCAAGGCTGCCCGAAAGTGGAACGATCTGCCAGGTACTGGTACCCTCAGCCGAATATTGCAGCGTCCACGTTTGCAAATCGACAGTCGTGATTCCCTTGTTGAAGAGCTCTATGTAAGAGTTGCTCGGCCCCGTTGAGCCCGCCAGGCCGGTGTAAATCTGGCTGATAACAACAGTTGTGGAGGGTACAGCCTCTAAAGAAATTCGCGAAACCAGAATCAGCACGGCCAGAAAGAGGACTCGCATCGAAACATTCATTGCAGACTCCTGAACTTTGTGGAAACAGACTCGAAAATTGACGCCAGTATAATGGAGGATATTTCGGTTTGCACGCCAAGTTCCACTACTGATGTGAATAATCAACGAATTCCGACCGGAGATGTTCCCAACTGAACTGTTCCAGAATCATGCGTCGACCCTCAGTTCCGGTACTCACACGCAACTCTGCGGACGCCAGCATTCTCGCCAAAGCACTGCGAAAATCTGACGCAGTCTCCGCAATGAATGCCTGGTTTCCGGTGGAAATCGGAAAACCAAGCGCGCCAACGGAAGTTGTAATAACCGGGGAAGCCATCGCGAATGCTTCCAGGAGCTTCACACGCTGGCCTGTACCCGAAAACAATGGCGCCACGAAGATTGTGTTTGCCGCATGGAAGAGTTGCCGCGTGTCGAGAACGTATCCGGGAAAGACGGCATTTCGGGCTCGCGTGAGTGTTGCTGGGACATGAGGGCCTGCAATAACAAATTTCGTATCGGGAAAGTGTGGAGCAATTTCCCGAAGCAGAAACTCTGCCGCTTCAACATTCGGCGTATGCCGGAAATTGCCCATGAAAAGGACTTCGACTGGATGTGACGAATCCTCTACTGCGGGTTGAAAATATTCCGGGTCTATGCCGATCGGTATGTGGCGAATATTGGCGCTGCGGGTGTACGAGCGAAGATAGTCGGCATCTTCTTTCGTCATTGTGACTACTCGATCGAACTTCTGACACGCCGACACCTCGTAGTTCAGCGCGGCCATCCATCGGGAAAAGAGCCTCAGTTTTTCGACCGCGTCTCCTTCATTCTGAAATGCGGCCCAGGCGTTGGCAGAAACCGCTTCATGGGCCGTGAATATCGAAAAGGGCCCGGGCCGCCGGTATTGCGCCATTTGCAGATACTCGCATTGAATGACATCGATCTTCCGTGCCCGAAATTCACGGTCGACGGCCTCGCGCATTTCGGGCGTGTTGAATTCGTGAATCAGGAAAGGCGCGAGGGAAAACCAGCGGGGACGAAAATCCGCTTTTCTTGGTATGGCGATAACAGAGTCGCAGATTCCGCGCACTGCCTCGACGGCGGCGCTCTCTTCGTCGCTCTCCACGAACGACAGCACACGCACGCTGTGCTCTTCGGCAAGTATCCGGATGTTGTGGTACATCCGCACACCACCCCCGTGCAGGTTCAACACTGGTGGATAGGCTGTGACCACTAAAATGTTCATGCCTTCTGGCTACGCATAAACACCTCACGATCGCCTGCCCGGTAGCGGCGCAAGCAGGCCAGCCGCCTGTATAAAGCCAATGGAAGCTGCACAAAAGCTCGCAGAAACGCTCTCACTTCAAACCGGAATCCCAATTGAATGAAGCCACGCGCGTGGTTCCGCGGAAGATTAATCAGGTGTTCGAGAGTCATGGAGTAGTCGGTGATGTTCTTCCAGATGAACAAATACTGATTCTTGCGGATCGTATTATCCACGAACCAATTGCCGAATTTTCTTCCGGTGGTCGCTCGATGCTTGTGAATAACCCGGCTTGCCGGAGCAAGCACGCACTTCCAGCCGCGCTTCCATGCCTGATACGACAGGTCGGTGTCTTCGACATAAGCAGGGCTGAACAGGGAATCGAAGCCTCCGATATCGAGAAACATTTCCCGATCGACGGCGCATGACCCGCCCCCGGCCCAGAATACCGGCACTTGGCGTCCGTCCTCCTCATCAGGAGCGATCTCCGCGTGCCAAAGGCGAAGGAATCCGCGCTCAAAACTGCCGCGCGTTTTCCCCGTTTCCTCGCGGCGGCGCGTCGGATCCGCGAAGAAGACTTGCGATGTTACGGCGAAGACAGAAGGATCCGAAAAACCGTCGAGTAGTGGCTTCAGAAAGCCGCGGTCAACGATCATGTCGTTGTTCAGGAAGATAACCACCTCCGTGCGAACGTCCTGGACACCGCGGTTGTTCCCTTCTCCGAAACCAAAATTGCGATCAAGGGCGAGGACGCGAACGCCAGGGTAATTCTTGCGAACGAATTCGACGCTCCCATCAGTGCTGCCGTTATCAACGACCAGGACTTCGTGATTACCGCCATTATGGCGAATCGCTTCGAGAACGTGGGGAAGGCATTCTTCAAGAAGATGCTTGCCGTCCCAATTGAGGATTTGGATTGTGGCACATGAAGATTCCCTGTTTGATCCTGGCACGGGGCTGAAGCCCCGCGCCCACGGGAGGAGTTGAAGAACTCTACCGGCGGCGACTGCAATCACGAACGCAATTGCGACGATCAAATCCAGCGGCAGGAGGAGCAAAATGATTGCCAAAGGCCGGAACTTCTGAAGGCCCTTCATTCAAGCGCCGGACCCGCCTGCGTGATCGCTTTGGCGTACACCCTTCAGTTCCAGGTAGTCGCCCAACGCCTCGCGCCAATGACGCATGCGGTTAAGTCCTAGTTCTTTCAGGCGCGCATTCTCCAATACTGAATAACGCGGTCGGATGGCCGGCGCCTTGTAAACGTCGGAGGTCGTTGGCACCAGATCAGCCTCGATTCCAGTGAGTTCGAAAATGGCGTGAGCGAATTCAAACCACGAGCACTCACCTTCGCTGGTGATGTGAAACAATCCGGTGTGAGTCGTCGATAGAAGCAGGGCAATCTGGTCCGCGAGGTCTTTCGTGTACGTCGGCGTTACGACCTGGTCGCTGACCACCTGGATTCGCTCTCCGGACGACGCTTTCCGGAGCATCATCTCAACAAAGTTGCCTCCCTTTCCCCGGCTACCCATCTCCCCGTACAGTCCGCAAGTTCGAATGAGCAGGCATTTCCGAGCCGCGGATCGCGCGAGGTATTCGCCTGCCAGCTTGGAGTTTGCATAAACGCTCAAAGGCATCGGTTCGCTTCGCTCGGCATATGGCTCGCGAAGCCTGCCATCGAACACATAGTCCGTGCTGAAGTGAACAAGAACGGCGTCGTGTTCGTTGGCAATCCGGGCAAGGTTCAGCACTGCAAGAGCATTTACACGGTATGCGGACTCGGGCAGGGTCTCACAATCATCGACGCGATGGTATGCCGTCGTATTAATGATGATGCTCGGACGTATGGTCCCCAGTACCTCAGACGTGAGGCAGTGATCGGTAACATCGAAATCGGCGCGGGTAAGCGGAACCACATCGTGCTCTCGCAAGCTGCGGCGTAAATCCTGACCTAATTGTCCATTCGCGCCTAGAAGCGCTATCCTGCTCATCCCGTTCCGTCTTCGTGCCGCATAGTATGATAGATTTCCCTGCTGCTTCATTGTGTTTTTGATATCCGTCCGTTAACGAAGGAGACTCTATGGCCAAGTCCGTATGTGCACCGAAAGTCGGCGAGGAAGCGCCGGATTTTACGTTGCCGTCACACCTTGATAAAGAGGTGAAGCTATCCGATTACCGCGGCAAGAAGAATGTCGTTCTGGCGTTCTATCCCCTTGCCTTCACACCAGTCTGAACGATCCAGATACCGGCGTACGAGGAAGACACTTCCGAGTTCAACCGGTACGATGCCCAGGTCGTGGGTATCAGCATTGATCACATCCCAGTCATAAAAGCATGGTCAAAATCGATGGGGAACGTTTCTTTTCCGTTGCTCAGCGACTTCTGGCCGCACGGCTTGACAGCCCTGAAGTACGGCGTACTTCGAGCCGAAGGATTTACCGAGCGCTCGATTTTTATCATCGATAAGCAAGGGCAGATTCGCTACATCGATATCCACCCGATCGGAGACCAGCCGAAGAATTCCGTGCTGTTCGACGAATTGAAGAAGATTCAGGGATAATTCGGGGACAG